>NZ_JAKEVN010000016.1:0-51173 GCF_022398505.1 Pseudoalteromonas sp. Isolate3
CTATGACAAATTAAATGCAAAATGTTAATAAAATAGGAATAATTTCCAATTTTTAGAATATTTACTTTAGATTAGTTATTTTTTAACCAAACTGCTGCTTGTTTTGCAAAATAAGTTAGGATGCCATCTGCGCCAGCACGCTTAAATGCTAATAATGACTCCATGATTATTGCTTCTTCTGCAAGCCAACCGTTATCAATGGCTGCTTTATGCATGGCATATTCACCACTGACTTGGTAAGCAAATGTTGGTACACCAAATTCATCTTTTACGCGACGTACAACATCTAAATATGGCATGCCAGGTTTCACCATAACCATGTCTGCACCTTCTTGAAGGTCAAGGGCTACTTCACGAATAGCTTCATCAGAGTTGGCAGGGTCCATTTGATAGGTCTTTTTATCGGCGCCTTTCAAGTTACCTGCAGAGCCCACTGCATCACGGAACGGACCGTAGTAGCTTGACGCGTATTTGGCAGAGTAAGCCATAATGCGAGTATGGATATGGCCTTCGGCTTCGAGTGCTTCACGAATTGCACCAATGCGTCCATCCATCATATCTGAAGGTGCGACTATATCGGCACCTGCTTCGGCATGTGATAGCGCTTGCTTAACTAAGATTTCAGTTGTTACATCATTAATCACGTAACCATCTTCATCAATTATGCCATCTTGGCCATGTACTGTGAACGGGTCAAGTGCAACATCAGTGATCACACCAAGCTCAGGAAACGCTTCTTTTAATGCGCGAACTGTACGCTGTGCTAATGCATCAGGGTTGTAGGCTTCTTCAGCTAGTAAAGATTTTTTATCGCTAGGTGTTACGGGGAAAAGAGCAACGGCAGGTACACCTAATTCAACGAGTTCTTTTGCTTCTTCAAGTAGTAAATCAATAGAAAGGCGCTCTACGCCTGGCATAGACTCAATAGCTTCGCGGCGGTTTTTACCTTCTAAAACAAATACAGGAAAAATAAGGTCATTAACGGTCAGTTGGTTTTCAGCCATTAGGCGACGAGAGAAGCCATCACGACGCATGCGGCGCATACGTGTATAAGGGAAAAGGTCGAGTCCTGATTGGGCCATGCTTGTATACTCCTAGTTTGGTAGAGGATAACTCACTACGCGATTTCGACCTGATTGCTTAGCATGATATAAGGCTTTGTCGGCATAGTCAGTGAATAAACTTGGGTTATTAATGTCTTCAGCAATTGCGCTGTAAACACCTGCACTCAAAGTAAATTTAATCGTTGTTCCGGCAACTATTATATCAGTCTTTTCTGCGGCTTTGCGTATTTGTTCGGCAATTTCTAATGCACCTGTCAGTGGCGTATTAGGCAACAGCACGACAAATTCTTCGCCGCCGTAGCGGGCCACTTCATCGAGAGGTCGTTTCAAGTGCTGTTTAATGACATCGGCAGCAGATTGAATGGTTTGATCACCACTTAAATGACCGTAGGTGTCATTAATTGCTTTGAAATGGTCAATATCTAACATGATTATGGCTAAAGGTGTTTGTTCACGTCGCGAGCGACGAATATCCATCAGTAGCTTTTTATCGAAGTAACGGCGGTTCTTGGTTTTTGTCAGCGCGTCTTCCATATTGAGTTGTTCAAGCTCTCGGTTTTTCTCTTCAAGCTCGCGTAACGTCACTTGTAACTCAAAGGTACGCTCCTCGATATTTGCTTCAAGGTCTTGGCGCGCTTGTTCTTGCAGTTCAAGGCGTTCGCGCATTAAGGTATCTTTAGCTTTGCTTTCTGCTAATGCATTTTGTTGT
Source organism: Pseudoalteromonas sp. Isolate3 (assembly GCF_022398505.1). Classification (NCBI taxonomy): domain Bacteria; kingdom Pseudomonadati; phylum Pseudomonadota; class Gammaproteobacteria; order Alteromonadales; family Pseudoalteromonadaceae; genus Pseudoalteromonas; species Pseudoalteromonas sp. Isolate3. The sequence goes on from NZ_JAKEVN010000016.1 coordinate 1,774, forward strand.
GCTGCGACTTCAGCATCGCGCTGCATCAAAAACAATTTTATGACTGCATAACTCAAGCTCAAGCTACAAACCAAAAAGCAAATGAAGGTGAGTGAAAGCACGCCGATATTTAAATTAAATGGGTTAAATACTCCTAGTGCGCTGTAAATAATGGCGCAGAAAAAAGCGAATAGGGCGATTAGAAAAGCGCTACAAGGCTGTTTATACTCACGGTTAAACTGCTTTAGAGCAATACTTGCAAAGATGATAAGCACCACAGGTAAACTTAATAAGCAAAGTGTAATTGCAATATGAATTGGTAAGAACCACATTATTACAGTGACAAGCACTACGACCCACGCTAACCAATTCTTAAAGCGATTTAAGCGAGATTTGGCAAAGCCAAATATATACCCTTGCAATGGCACAAATAACGCACCACAGATAAAAAATAGGGTCGGAATAGTCAATTGTTGAAACGATGAACCGCTCGGTTGTAAGTAACGATAACCAAAGCCATAAAGGTACACTAACGACAACCAAAGTAAGGTAAGTAATAATCCTGTGTAGGCGAAATAGCGGCGCCTAGAAAAGCCATAAAGTACTAAATTAGTGAGTGCGAGCGATAAAATAAAACCGACTAATAAACCGTACAATAAATTGAACTTACTTTTGTGTTTTAGGTATTCAGCGGGGCTCCAAAGGCTTAGAGGCACTCTTAAGCCACCGTTGTTTTTAACTTTAAGGTAGATTTCGGAATGGCTGGCTTTTGGGATAGTTAATGAGGCTAACAGCGATTCATTCTTAATTTGACGATTGGCTAAAGGAACGGCGTCACCTATTTTGGTGTTAAATAATACATGCCCACCTTGCAGATGAAAGACACTTACTTCATCGAGCAAAGGGTTATCTATCGATAATATCAGGGGGACATCATCTAATGAGGTGTTTTTTATCGATAGCTTGAGCCACATGGGCTTTAAGATCATGCCTAGATTTAAGGTTTCACCTCGGATTGTCTGCCATTTTACATTAGCATTGCTAAATGCTTGTTGTTGAGTAATAGGATCAAGAGTGTACTCAACATTCAGCGTATGTTGAGATTTGAATTGTGAGCTAACAACAATGGAGTTAGCCTGCAAGTAAGGAGTAAATAAAACAACGAAGAGTACGCCACACAGTGACCATAGGCGCTTCATCTTAACCCTTAGTGGTAAATAATTGCCAAAAGTTTAGTGTAGTGTGTTTTGCAACATCAGTAAATTCGCATCCTTTCAAATCAGCAATTTGCTGGCATATATAAGGAAGGTTCTGAGGCTCATTGCGGCGAGATTTCGGTCTTGGTCTGATATTTCTCGGCATCAAAAAGGGGGCATCGGTCTCAATTAACAAACGATTCAAAGGAATTGACGGTACCAAGGCCTGTAGTTGCTCACCTCTGCGCTCATCGCATACCCAGCCCGTGACACCAATATAAAGCCCCATAGCTAGGTAGTTTTGTAATGCATCTTGGTCACCAGTAAAGCAGTGCAATACACCTCGCACCTTATAGTCACTCAAAATTGCGAGCATATCTTCGCAGGCATCTCGTTCATGCAAGTACACTGGCATATCAAGCTGTTCAGCAAGCTTCAGTTGGCGTCTAAACACGCTACGCTGCACATCTCGAGGAGAAAAGTCACGATTGTAATCTAAACCACACTCACCAATGGCAACCACTTCCATGTTTTGGCTAAGAGTCATTAAGTGTTCTTCAAGGTGTTTATCTGCTGTTTTTGCATCGTGAGGATGAACTCCTGCTGTGCAATACTGATTGAACTGTTTAGCGAGTTTCAAAGAAGTTTGGCTGCTCTGAAGATCGCAGCCAATAAGCAGCATCTGTGTTACATCTGCCTCAGCGGCACGTTGTAACACAGCGTCATGAATATCATCAAATTGATGATTGCTTAAGTTGACACCAGCATCAACTAGCGAAGTGCTCATTAGTTAGTACGTTTTACACGAATCGAACGGTTTTGACCTTTAACTTTTAGGAGGAAAGAATTGAAAATACCTCGTTCAATTATGACAACATCTTGTGCTTTTAAACGTAAGCTATCAGAGCCAACTTGACGCCATTGCTGACCATTATCAAGCTCGATGATCAGTTCACCATAAGGTGCTTTTTTTACGCTTTTTACTAAGGAACTTATTTGGTCATCGTTAACTTTTGCAACTTCTTTATGCTCTAAACCAAAGTCTTCATTTTTTGTTTTTACAATTTGTTCGCTTGTTGCAGCTGCAACAGGCGCCGCGACAACAGCTGCTGTAGAGCTTGCTGCAGGTTGTTTAATTTGTTGTTTTGTTGCTGGTTTAGACAGCGATTTACCAGCCATTACGTTGTCGTAACAAAGTAAGCGATTAAAATCATTTTCAACAAAAGTACACGCTTGTAGTGCTTGTAAGTTAACTTCGTTTGCTTGAGTAGTACCAGCAATTGTTAAAAGAGCAACGAAGGGAATGAGTTGTTTTTTCATTTTATTCCTCGGATTCCTGTTGAGGCTTGGCGGTATAAAATGCAGCCAAAATTAAACCTAATTCAAATAATAACAGCATGGGTAATGCTAGTAATGTCTGTGACAGTACATCAGGAGGTGTTAAAAACATGGCAACCACAAATACACCTACCACAATATAAGGTCGTTTTTCTTTTAAACTTTTTGTTGTTGTAGCACCACTCCAGCATAACAGCATGATGGCGACGGGTATTTCAAACGCAATACCAAAAGCAAAAAACAGTTTTAAAGCAAAACTTAAATAGCTACTAATATCAGGCGCTAATGTCATCATATCAGGGCCAGCGTTAGTAAAAAACCCTAAAATGATTGGCAGCACTACAAAGTAGCAAAATGCGATACCACTATAAAATAGCAAAATACTCGAGGCCAAAATCGGCATTAGCATACGCTTTTCATGTTGATACAAGCCGGGTGCTATAAAGCTCCAAACTTGGTGCAGTATCATTGGAATAGCAGCAAATAAAGCCACAAATAGAGTGAGTTTAAACGGTGCAAAAAAGGGTGCGGTTACATCCGTTGCGATCATGGTGGCAGTGCTTGGCAAATTTGCTATAAGAGGTGCTGCAACAAAGCTATAAATATCGTTGGCAAAATAAACCAAGCCGATAAATATTAGCAAAATGCTTAACAAAGCTTTCATGAGTCGATTTCGCAACTCAATTAAGTGGCCAACAAAGCCTGTGTGAGCTTGCTCGGTCATAATTTACTATTCATCATCGTTGTTATTGACCACAAAAGCAGAGATTAAATTCACTTTTTTTCATCATTATTGTTAATTTCTGCTTTTTCAGGCGTGTCTTTCTTGTAACTGTGGGTGACTGACTGGGCAGCCTTTTGTAGTTCGTTTACAGAGTCTTGCAGATCTGGAGAGAGTTCTTGCAAATTTTGTTGCTCTGCTTTTTTTAAGTTTTCGTGAAGCTCATGGATACGGAGTTCTTCGTTCACTTCAGCTTTCACTGAGTTGGCGACTGATTTTAATGTTTTTACCCAGCGGCTCACAGTGCGAATTGCCACAGGCAAGCGCTCTGGACCTAATACAATCAGACCTACGATCAGTACGACAACAAGTTCCCACATCCCCATGTTGATTAAGCCTTATGGTCGTCTTTGCTTTTCTCTACGGTTTCTTTGCTTTGCGTGTTAGAAGATTTTTCTATCTGCTCGCTTTTTGCGTTAGTTTGGTCTTCATCAGACACTGCTTTTTTAAAGCCTTTTACAGCACTGCCTAAATCACCGCCAATGCCACGAAGTTTCTTTGTGCCAAATAACAAAACGATGATTGCTAAAATAATGATTAATTGCCAAATACTGATACCACCAAAACCCATGGGTTACTCCGTTTTTATCAAATTTTTAGAATAGACTTGTCTCGATTATACTCACCAAAACATAAATAGCACTTAGTTTATGTGCTTCGCCATGCAGCAATAAAGCCCGCTACAGCAAAGCCAGCGGTAATTGCGCTCGCAACTAAATCATGCTGTAAATAACATAAGCCTGAAACAATCAAGCAGCTACCAGCAAAGATGCTAAGTAACAAAGGTTTAGCAGATTGCGGCGCAGGCAATTGTACAGGTTGTTGTTGACGTTTTAAGTTTTGATAAATTAAATCAGGTAATTCAGGCATTTTTTCTGCCCAAAATGGCAAGTTCGCATACATTTTTTTCATTACTGCAAGCGGACCAACTTGTTCTTTGACCCAATCTTCTAGGAAAGGTTTAGCAGTTTTCCATAGATCAAGCTGCGGATACAGTTGTCTGCCAAGGCCTTCAACATACAACAGCGTCTTTTGCAGTAACACTAATTGCGGTTGAACTTGCATATTAAAGCGACGAGCCGTATTAAACAGGTTGACTAACACATGGCCAAAAGAGATTTCAGCTAATGGTTTATTAAAAATTGGCTCACACACAGTACGAATAGCAAACTCAAACTCTTCGATGCTGGTATCGGCTGGTACCCAGCCAGAATCAACGTGTAGTTGCGCTACTTGGCGATAATCACGATTGAAAAAGGCAATAAAGTTTTCTGCTAAATAGCGTTTATCTTCGCGATTAAGGGTGCCTACAATGCCACAGTCAATACCTATATATTTTGGGTTATGTGGGTTTTCACGAGAAACAAAAATATTACCCGGGTGCATATCTGCATGGAAGAAACTGTCACGGAATACTTGCGTGAAAAAGACTTCTACTCCGCGTTCGGCTAGTAGCTGCATATTGGTATTTTGCGCAAGCAATGCTTCAGTATCTGATACAGGAATTCCGTAAATACGCTCCATTACCAATACATTACTTCGACTGTAATCACTGTATACAAAAGGGATGTAAAGTGAATTTGAGTCTTCAAAGTTACGACGTAGCTGTATTGCATTCGCCCCTTCTCGCATTAAGTCGAGTTCATCCAACAAGGTTTTTTTGTACTCGTTTACGACTTCAATAGGACGTAAACGTTTAGCCTCTTTTAATAACTTTGCAACTAATCGAGCGACTTTTTGCATCAGCATTAAGTCAGCATCAATTTGCTCTTTTATATTGGGGCGTATGACTTTAATTACCACATCTTGAGCTGCGCCATGCTCATCAATTAAGGTAGCAGTATGGACTTGTGCGATCGATGCTGATGCTAAAGGTGTTTGCGAAAAGTCACTGAACAATTCACTAATATCATTAATACCCAGCGCTTTTTCGATAAGCTGCTGGGCAAGTTCACCTTCAAAAGGTTCAACCTGATCTTGAAGTAGTGCAAGCTCTAATGCGACATCATGAGGGAGTAAGTCACGGCGTGTTGAAAGCATTTGGCCAAACTTGATCCATACCGGGCCAAGTTCTTGTAGAGCAAGTCGCAAGCGCATACCTGCAGGTTTATCTTTATGTTGGTTGCGTAACCAAAATAAGCTTCCGCGTCCGAGCTTTGCAAACCAAGGCACTCTTTTACGCGGAATTAATTCGTCTAAGCCGTAGCTCAGAAGGGTTTTAGTGATGTAATAAAGACGAGCAGACGACACACAAGTTCCTTAGCGCATTAGCGTGACTGTAACAGCGCGTTAATTCGCATCTCTAATTGAGATACTTGGCTTTTTAATTGGCGATTTTGCTGTTTAAACTCAGCAAGCTCAAGAGGGTGTATGGTCACTGCTAACTCATCTTGGCAAAGTGTTGTTAAGGTATTTTCTAACTTACTCTTTGTTTGTGAACCACGACGTTTTAAGGTTTGTAAAGAGAGCCACAACTGTTGTGCTGGGGCATCGCCAATGTATCGAGAAAAGTGCTCTGGCCAGTCAATATCAAGCTCTGCAAAAGCATTGCTAAAGCCTTGTGCAAGATTTAAATCGCCTTGCAAGTCGAGCTTATCTTGGCGAATGAGTTGCGTTAGCATTGACGGATCTTTAAGCGCCAACAAGGTATTGATATCAGCGCTGATCATGCAGTCAAAATTGCGCTCTTGCGTACTGTATAAATGAATTTGCTCGTCGCTGTATACGCACAAAATTGACTGTTGCCAATCACGTATCTCAACCAACAGCTGTTTATCAGCAATTGCTGCAAGTTTGCCTTTTAACTGAGGGTCTAACTGCAGCAGTTGATTAATGATTCGTTCGACGAGTGATAACAGAGCGTTTGCTAACATCGCGTTACCTACTTAATTAATAGAGTTTTTAGTATTTAAAACCACGATGGAGGGCAACAATACCGCCAGTAAGATTTTGATAATTAGTTTGTTCAAAACCTGCATCTTCCATCATGCTTTTTAACGTTTCTTGATCTGGATGCATTCGGATAGATTCCGCAAGGTATTGATAAGACTCGCCATCATTCGCTACTAGCTCACCCATTTTAGGTAAGATATTAAATGAATAGAAGTCATAGGCTTTGCTCAGTATTTCTTGTTCCGGTTTAGAGAATTCAAGTACTAATAAGCGACCGCCAGGCTTCAGAATACGATACATTGAGCGTAGTGCTTTATCTTTATCGGTAACGTTACGAAGACCAAATGCGATAGTGATCAAGTCAAAGCTGTTATCAGGAAATGGCAATGCTTCTGCATTCATTTGTACATATTCAATATTGCCAACACGACCAAGGTTACGAAGTTTCTCGCGGCCAACTTTCAGCATTGAAGAGTTAATATCGCCTAAGATAACCTGACCCGTTTCACCAACTAATTGACTAAATTTAGCGGTTAAATCACCAGTACCGCCCGCAAGGTCTAATACATAGTGACCTTTACGAACACCTGAACTTGCAATAGTTTGGCGTTTCCATAAACGATGAATACCGAACGACATAAGATCATTCATTACGTCATACTTTGCAGCGACTGAGTGGAATACATCTGCAACCATTGATGCTTTTTCGTTTTCAGCAACGGTTTTATAGCCAAAATGCGTGGTCTTTTCTTGATTCTCGTTCATGATTAATCTCTATCGTGGCAATAAAGACTAGTGTACTTGATTGTGGCTGTGGGGTGCAATTTGATTATAACTAAATCATCAGATTAGCGTGGCTTTTCATGACTTAGCGCAGTGTTAAACTTTATTGACCGGCAATAAAACTACTTTGTCCAAGCGACTTGGCTTTAGCTGCTGCTAAAGAAGCTTTACGGGCTAAACTATTAAAGTCACCATCGCCTTCATGCTTGGCAATACCAAGGGCTAGGGTGATAGCAGGTAGTTTGGTGCCATTTCTTGAGCTTACAAAGCGTAGCTTTTCGACACCATTTCGTACTTTTTTAGCTATTAAGTTGGCAGTTTCAGGCTCTATGTCAGCAAGTAAGATGGTAAATTCATCCTTACTTGTGCGCCCTGGCAAACCACTTTCTTGTACGTATTTTTGCACTTGCTTCGCGACTTTACTTAAAATGACTTCACCAATGACATCACCATAGTTTTCAATAAAATGATTTAAGTTTTCTATGTGAATAGAGATAGCACAAACCGCTTTATTTTGGCCGACCCAGAGTTGGGTTTGTTGATTTAAGTAATGGCGCTTGTATAAGCCAGTTTGTTGGTCGGTAATGTGTTGCTTGCGTAATTGAGTGAGCTGTTTTTGGGTTTTTTCTTGTATTGATTTGGCTTTTGCTATTTCTTGCTTAAATTGGCGATGCTGGTTGAGCAGTACTTCAGATTGCTTACTGAGCATTTTTAATGCGTGACGCGTTTGTTCAATATTGTTTTCATCGATTGAATGCACACAGTCACTAACTTGATCAGCAAAGCGCACAATATTTTGCTCGTTATTGCTAGCATTACGCGAAAGGGTGTTAATGACTGAGTCAACGTTGCGAACAATGGCGGTTTTCATTTTATGGCCTTGTTCTATAAAATCGAAATACAGCTGTTCTACATAGACACAATCAATGGCTTTTCTTTGTGCAATGGCGCGGTCAATTGTGGCATTAAGTTTGGGGTTAGATTGGCTGACGTAGGTGTAAACAACTTGGTAGTTAAGTGGTGACGGCGGTAATGCATGGTGTTCTAAAAAGATACATACCTTTGTCATTTTTTCTTGAGCAATAGCCATGGGATCATGGAACATCATTTTTCAATACCACTAAATACGCATATCAACCAATTAATCATCTCTTCCGTAAAGTGTATTTGCTTCCAAGCATAAATACTGAGTCTACAGTAATCTGTAATCAGCCTATTTAAAAGCAAAATCGCTAATTTTGGAACTTAAATTTGTTCTGTTTGTGTCTATTAGCTGATTTTCTCAACAACTTTAACAAGTGTAATTAAAAATTGCTTAAAGCTTGCACATTGATGCTTCCCCAGTGATGCTAATTTGAGCGCATTTAAACTGAGCTTGGTCGCATTTGCTTGGGTTTTAGTCAGTGCTGCGCTACTTTAGCAATACTGATTAAAACTAAAAAGAATGCTATGAAACAAACACTGTCGCGAACTTTAAACCGTTCTGTTATTGCGGTTGCTTTAGCTTGTACTTTAAGCGCTTGCCAGGTAACAAATATTGATGCTGATCAGCAATTTACTCAAGTAGCCGAAAATATTGTTAATTACCGTCAAAGTATCAGTCCATATGGTAAAGAAAATGGCGTAGATGGTTATTTATTAGAAAACCTATCAGCAGAGTTTCTAGAGCAAAAATATAAGAAAAATACAGCTTTACTCGCCGATTTAGATGCTATAGACCGTGATAAATTATCTGAAGAAAACCGCATCAACCTAACTATTTTACGTGGTCAAGTGCAAAATAGTGTCGATGAATATGTGTTTAACACGCATTATATGCCACTAACGTCTGAGTATGGGTTTCATTCTAGCTTATCATTTATGATTTCAAGCTCTGACTACACAAAAGAACAAGATTACCAACTATATCTTGCTAAATTACAGCAAATTCCTCGCTATTTTTCGCAAAATATTGGTTGGATGCGCAAGGGTCTTGAGGTGGGGCTGACTCAACCTAAGGCTGTTTTAGAAGGGTATCAAGACTCAATTACTGCGTATATTGTTGATGATGCAACAGAGTCAGAATTCTACAAACCATTTTTAAAAAATACCGCAGGTATTAGTGACAGCGAATTTGCAGCATTGCAAAAGCAAGCGCAAACTATCATTAAAGAGCAGGTTATTCCGGCTTATCAAGGTTACTTAACTTTCTTTAATAATGAATATCAGCCAGGTGCACGAACAGACATTGGTATTTCTAGTACGCCAAACGGTAAAGCGTTTTACGAAAACCGTGCTAAATACTATACCACCACAGATATGACGCCAAAAGAAATCCACGAGCTGGGTTTACAAGAAGTGGCACGCATTCGTGCCGAAATGGAAAAAATTATTAAGAAAGTAGGTTTTGAAGGCTCATTTGCTGATTTTGTCCACTTTTTACGTACTGATCCGCAATTTTACGCAAAAACACCAAAAGAACTGCTAAAAGAAGCCTCTTACATCGCTAAGAAAATGGATGCTCAATTACCTAAGTTATTCCACACCTTACCAAGAATGCCTTATGGTGTTGCGCCAGTGCCAGCGAGTATTGCGCCTAAATATACAACTGGCCGTTACTCAGGTTCTCGTCGCGATGACCAAGCGGGTTATTATTGGGTTAATACCTATGCGTTAGACAAGCGTCCATTGTATGTTCTTGAAGCATTAACTTTGCACGAAGCTGTTCCGGGGCACCACTTGCAAATCTCACTTAATGCGGAACTTGAGTCACTGCCAAGTTATCGCCGTAATGCTTATTTATCGGCATTTGGTGAGGGTTGGGGCTTATATTCAGAGTTTTTAGGTATCGAAGCGGGTTTTTATCAAGACCCATACAGTGACTTTGGTCGTTTGACCTATGAAATGTGGCGTGCAGCTCGTTTAGTGGTTGATACAGGTATGCATATGTATGGCTGGAGCCGCGAGCGTGCGATGAAGTTTATGAGCGAAAATACCGCGCTTTCATTGCATAATGTGAAGACCGAAACCGACCGTTATATTTCATGGCCTGCACAAGCTTTGTCATACAAAATTGGTGAGTTAACAATTAAACGTTTACGCCACGAAGCTGAGCAAGCGCTTGGTCAAGATTTTGATATTCGCGAATTTCATCATCAAATATTACGTCATGGCTCAGTGCCAATGTCAGTACTTGAAGAGCAAATTCAACTTTATATTAAAGCTGAGTTAGCCAAACGAGCAGCATAGCGGCATAAAAGAAACGAAAAGGCGTGATTTAAATCACGCCTTTTTTGTTTATTGCACCTAATATAAACAACTTATATGATTTGATAGATGTCATTTCACAAAGGGGCCTTGGATGAGTGATTTTATAATTTTTAGTATCGATGTATTTGCCAGTTTATTTATTTTTGCATTAGGCATCGTTTTGCTAGTGATTGTGTGTTTTTACATTAGTGATGTAACGCAATCTAAACATGCTATTCGCCGTAACTACCCAGTGATTGGCCGCTTTCGTTACTTTTTTGAACGCCAGGGGGAATTTTTCCGTCAGTACTTCTTTGCTATGGATAGAGAAGAATTACCCTTTAACCGTGCAGAGCGGAGTTGGGTGTATCGTGCTGCGAAGAATGTTGACCGTACGACGGCCTTTGGTTCAACTCAGAGTCTTGAAGCGACAGGAACCGTAATGTTTATGAATTGCGCGTTTCCTACCTTAGATGAAGAGGCGCTCGATCCTAGTGAAGTCACTTTAGGACCTTATTGTCCTAAACCCTATACCACAAATGCATTATTTAATATTTCAGGCATGAGCTTTGGTGCACTATCTAAGCCGGCTGTTCGAGCACTATCTCGAGGTGCTAAATTAGCTGGCTGTTGGATGAACACAGGTGAAGGCGGGCTAAGCTCTTATCATCTTGAAGGTGGTGCTGATATCGTGTTTCAGATCGGCACGGCAAAATATGGTGTACGAGATGAGCACGGTAAATTAAGCACCGAAAAACTCAAAGCAATTGCTGATCACGAACAAGTTAAAATGTTCGAAATTAAAATGAGCCAAGGCGCAAAACCCGGTAAGGGAGGTATGTTGCCGGGACGTAAAGTGACTGCAGAAATCGCAAAAATTCGGGGGATTCCTGAAGGGCAAGACTCAATTAGTCCAAATGGTCATCCTGAGATTAAATCACCAGCTGACCTACTTGATATGGTCGCCATGGTGCGCAATACCACGGGCAAACCCACAGGTTTCAAAGCGGTGATTGGTGAATACACTTGGCTCGAAACCTTATTCAGTGAAATTAATAACCGTGGCATTGAATCAGCCCCAGATTTTATCACAATAGATAGTGCCGATGGTGGTACGGGCGCTGCCCCTCAGCCTTTGATGGATTCTGTGGGGTTGCCCCTGCGAGAAAGCTTACCTTTGGTTGTTGATTTATTGAAGAAACATGGGCTTAGAGAGCGAGTGAAAGTGATTGCCTCGGGTAAGTTGATTGTACCATCTAAAGTTGCTTGGGCATTGGCATTGGGCGCTGACTTTATTGTTTCAGCTCGTGGTCACATGTTTTCGCTTGGTTGTATTCAAGCATTGCAATGTAATAAAGATACCTGCCCAACCGGCATTACTACGCATAATGAACGCTTACAACGAGGCTTGGATGTAACAGACAAAGCCCAGCGTGTTGCTAACTATAATAAGTACATTCATTACGGCGCAGGGCTTATAGCCCATTCGTGTGGCGTATCAAGTGCCAGAGAGCTGGCTCGTCAGCATGTGCGGGTGGTACAAGAAAATGGCTTATCAGAACCGCTCGATAAAATGTATGAGCACTACAATAAATAATCTAGTTGGGTTGAATAATTAAAAGGCGCATTGAGCGCCTTTTTAAATTTTTGACTATTAGTTTAATAAACTGATTAACAAAGAAAAGAACTCGTCTTTATTATTACAGCTTGTGGCATTGAGCATCAGTTGCTCGCCGAGTACAAGTGTTTGTTGTTGTACTGCTAAACGCGCTTGTTCATCTTCAATTCCATCGATATCAGCAACATGGGCTAAACCAATAGTACGGCGAATAAGTTCAGCGCCACAGTAGCCAATCGCATCTCGCAGTACTTGTTGTAAGTAATCTTCGCTAAAAGCGCGATTTGCAAAGCTAATATCAGTTGCTTCGTTACTTGCTAGGTTTAGCCAGTGTTGTTCAAATTGGCTATAACAGTCTTGTAAGCAAGTTAATAAATGGGTTTGATACTGACGGCGTTTTGCTTGTTCTGTGATACGGGCGTTTTGGGCGCAGTAATTTAGTAACAAATTACCCATAAATGAGCCGATATCAAAACCAACAGGACCAAAAAAGCCGAACTCTGGATCGATCATTTTGGTGGTATTGCTATCAACAAAAATACTGCCGCTATGCATATCACCATGTAATAAAGTTTGTGGGCAAGATAAGAATTTAGCTTTTAATTTTGCTGCTGCTAGTTTTAAAGCATCATTATTACGAATACTTTCGACGTGCTCATTAAGCTCAGCTGGGAAATTATTGCGCTCATGCTCAATGTACGGATCAGTAAAGAATAAGTCTTCTGTGATCTTACATAAATCAGGATTAATAAATTGACTGACTTTGGCTTTTTTATCTTCAGCAGATAAGTAAAAGTCTGAGTTATAAAAGCCTGTTCGGCTTAAATAGAGCGCAACATGACTTGCCAATAATGGAAATTGCTCTGCGTTGATTTGTGCGCCACGTAAAATTTGTAACTCACCTAAATCTTCTAATACAGTTAAAGCCAGTTCTACATTATGATGCAATATCGCCACTGTATGCTCTGGACATAACTGACCATGATTAATCAATACTTCGGCTTCAATGCGTGCGCGGTCCAAAGATAACGGCCATGACTCACCTACACAACGGGCGTAAGGAAGTGCTTGTTTTAAAATTACACTATTGTTGTGCTGATCAGCAACACGAAAAACTAAGTTTAAGTTTCCGTCGCCAAATTCGTATGCACTAAGCTTTGCATCATTAGTGAATACTGAAATTCGCTTACTTTCAATAAGTTCTTTAATGTAATCAACAGCATGCTCTGCAGTGAAGGCAGTATATTTAGCCATGGCTTAATCTCGTAATACAATTAACTTTAAGCATTCTATACCTGTAGCCGTTTAGATGTCCATACATCTAACTTGTTAGTTCTCAAAACTGATGTAAAATAACGACTCATCTAAATTAGTTATCTGGATTTTGTATGCAAGATCTCATCGCGAGCAGTATTAAATATCAGCAAGGTACGCTAACCGTGCTTGATCAGTATTTGTTGCCACATCAACAGCATTGGCATGTATGTAACGATGTTGAAACGATGAAAGATTTGATTCTGACTTTGAAAATCCGGGGCGCACCTTTAATCGGCTTAGGTGCTAGCTTATTGGTTGCACATTTAGCTGAGCAGGGCATGAGTCAATCAGCACTTTCTACTGCCATTGATGAACTTGAAGCAACCCGCCCAACAGCGGTAAACCTTATGCACTGTATGGCCAAGTTACGTGCAGCGCTTGCAGAGACGAATTATGTTGCAGCTGTTGTCTCTACAGCTGAGCAGTTATTTAAAGAAGATATTGCCCTTTGCGATAGTATGGCTGAACGTGGTGCTGCCTTGGTTGATAAAGGCGACAACATTTTAACCCATTGTAATACAGGTGCGTTAGCGACTGCGGGTGTTGGCACTGCACTAGGCGTTATTTATAAAGCGCAGCAACGCTATGGTGATATTCATGTTTGGGTTGATGAAACACGACCGTTACTGCAAGGCGGTCGTTTAACTGCTTTTGAGCTCGAGCGTTGGCAAATTCCTTACACCTTGATTTGCGATAACATGGCGGCCAGTTTAATGGCTGCGGGCAAAGTCGATAAGATATTTGTGGGCGCAGATCGTATTGCTGCAAACGGAGATTTTGCCAATAAGGTAGGCACTTATAACCTCGCTGTGTTAGCGCATTTCCATAACATTCCATTTTATGTTGTAGCGCCACTCACGACACTTGATACGCAAACGATATGTGGTAATGACATTGAAATTGAGCAGCGCAGTGTAAATGAAGTGCGCGGTGTTAGTGGTAGTTTTGGTGAAGCAATGTGGGCACCGACTAATGCACAGGTTTATAACCCAGCGTTTGATGTAACACCTGCTAACTTAGTAACAGGTTGGGTGCTCGATACCGGGGTTTATAACCAAGCAGATATCGAGCAAGGTATTTTAAAGCAGTTAAAATAGCGGATTTATTCAGCGCTTTTTTTAGTGTAGAGCTCAATGCTATTTTGATTGTTGGCAGTTAAGAAGGTCACTGCCAGCTTGTCGTTTTTAGCATTAAGGCGCGATATATAGTGAGAAGGCTTCATTTGAAGTATTGACTCAACGCCCTGCATTTTGGCTAAATTAATGCTGAAAACTTCAGTATCAGTGGCGATATACAAGCTATGTAGGTTACTTGCCATCGACACAATAGAAGGCTTTAACTCAGTTAGTTTGTCTGGTGTAGTCAGCTCACTATAGGTATTGTTATCGCTGTCTAAAAGCAGGTATTTATCGTATTTAGAATGAACAATCAGCTGTGTATCGTCATACCATGCGATAGCTAGAGGTGTATCTATAGTACTTTTGATCACTTCATCGCTGTTGGTGTGAAGAATCATTATTTGATTTAGCTGATTGCTAAGATCGGTATATAGCACGGCAATCTTGTTACCTCTTATAGCTGCCAACTTGGTACTACCAGGAAGTGTCCAGTGCTTAATTTCTGAGAAATCAGCTGCATTTAATAATGTTAATTGCTGATTGGTTTTATTAAAGCTAACAAGTCGGCTACTGTCACTATTTACTGCAATTACTGAGCTATCTTCACCAATTTTGCCAGTTATATTGATGTATTGGTTTGCTTTTCTGAGCCAGTGTTGGTGTTCTGCAAACTCAAAGTCAGAGAAGTACACATCATTATTGGCTAATGCGACTAAGTCGTCTTCGTGCTTATTCGCTGTGGCGATGTAACTCATTGTTTTTGAATTAAGGTCAAATATTGCGGCATCTTTATCGTGAAGGTCAGTACTGATCAAAACACTTTCTTTGCTTAACGGGTAAGCATAGTTTGCTCGCTTTACTGGCGCTTTTATAGCGGGTTGTCGACTCATACTATCAAAAGAGAATGATTCAATAGTTGAGGTGCCGCGGCTATACCAAACAAGAGAGTTAGTTTGCTGATCATAAGTTGCAGCCCAAGCTCGGTAATCGTTCGTCGTTAAAAGTTTAAGTGAACTGCCATCTAAATTCGCCATGTATATTTCTACTTGGCCAACATTATGGCGCTCGAAGATGATGCGGCTCGGGTTTTTAATAGTTGTTAAAATAAAGTCCCCAGTGCCAGTGATATTGGGTGTGCTAATGCGAATTTCTTCACCGGTTTTTAAATCTTGTGCATATAAAGCATATAAATGAGTTAAGCCACGGTAATTATTACGTCTTGAAATTGCGACATCACCCACTTCGATGTACTGACTTGGCTGAGAATTAAGTAAAGATTGGTTAATACGTGGTTTTATTAACGCTTCACTTGATAACAGGTTGCTTGCTTGCCAAGTGATACAATCGCTGTAGTCTTTGTTTTCACAGGAACCGTAAAATAATCGTTCTCCATCCTCAGACCAACCCTGTAAAAAGATATTGCCAGAGGCAATCACATATTCTTTTTTAGTGGTTAAGTCGACAACATAAAGGTACTTATTATCAGTATCATTTTGCAGTATGTAGGCTAATTTTGTTTTGTCTTGATTGAGCATTAAGCGATAGTGTGTGCCTTTATGCCATGAAATAGTTTCTGCTTGCAGGTCTAAATGAGGTACTTCACTTTGCTCTTCAGTAGTGGCTTTAGGCTGTTGTAAGAACAACCAAATAGCAGCAAGCAATAAACTCAATACTAAGGCTGCAAAAGGCCACGGCCAGCGTGAAGTATGATCTTTTTGTGGACTAATGTTGGCTGTATTAACTTGAGTCTCAGCGTCTTTATCTACTGTTATTACATTTTCTGTTTTTAGCTGTTCTGTACTCACAGCGTGATCAAGAGACTTAACTTCAATAAATAAACTGTAACCTTTGCGGTAATGGGTTTTAATGGTTTGCCCAGGTTGCTTTTCTGACTTGAGTACTTTTCTTAGCTCTGAGATTGCACGGTTGATGGCATTGTCATCAACAAAGCTTTGTTGCCAAATGTTCTCAACTAATTCTTGGCGAGTAATAATGCGATCATTATGGGTAATGAAAAAGCATAATAGTTTATAAAGTAAAGGTTCTAGTTCGCGCGTATGAGTGCCATCGCTGATGGTTTGCTGCTGTGTGTTAAATTGCCACTCACCCACATAAATAACAGTATCGCGTAAGGGTGAAAATGCCGACCCCATGTTTAGTCCTTTAACTAATAATTAGTAATGATCTTGATGAGGGAGAATAATAACAGCTTTTGTTCTTTATTTGGGTTTTTTTGTTTTAATTTTGTAAATTAAAGGCTCTTTTTAGCAACATATAACCAAGCTTGGTTGCTACACTGAAATGTTTCTTCAATGCGCTGATAATCGTCAACTTCGTAAGCATCTGCCTGAGCAAGCTCTTGTTCGGTGATTAAGTAAATTGTGCCATTAACCGTATCACTTTGTTTGCCCGTTTTGATTAAAGCGGGGTGAAAACGCTGGCCACTACTTTTAAGAACTGCTTCGTCGGTGATCTCGACCTCGCCAATGATATACCCTGATAATGTCGCAGGAATACCTTCTAGCAAGCGCCCGAAGGTATCCAATTGAACTTGTCGGTACTGCAAGGTACCGTACGAAAATAGCTTTTCCATGTTAATCCAGCAGTGGGAAGTTGGTCGCAATGGTTGACTCAGTGCTTTTAGCGACCCAACCTTCGGTATTATTGAATAAGCGAATTGCTGTGAATTCAGGGTCGCTGCCCATATCAAACCAATGTGGTGTGAGTTCTGGTACTGAAATTAAGTCGCCTTGTTGGCAAAGCACTTGATACACCTTATCGCCTAAGTGTAAGCAAAATAAACCTTGGCCTTTTACAAAGAAACGTACTTCATCTTCGCTATGAGTATGTTCAAACAAAAATTTGCTGCGTAACTCGCTGGCATTGGGGTTACCTTTGGCAAGTGAAATAACATCGACTGTTTGATAACCACCCTCTGCTTTAAGACGCTCTATATCGTTAGCATAGGCACTTAAAATAGCGTTATGACTGGTATCCTGATCAATCTTTGCCGTTGCTTGCCATTGCTCAAAGCGAACGCCAACTGCATTAAGCTCTCTAGCAATAGCGCTTAAATCTTCACTATGAAACAGTATGTTATCTGCGTTTGTATCATTAAAAATAGTTAATTGACTCATACTAAAAGCTCCGCGCTGAATGCTGTGAAATCGTTAATATATGGGTGGATATCACTTGCTTCTTGGCCATCTCGAATAAGGTGAAGCGTTCGCAGACCTGCCGCTTTTGCTGCATCAAGCTCTGCTACCACATCGCTTAAAAACAATACTTCTGCAGCATCAAATGGCAACTGTGCAATAATATTCTCATAAGAGCTTTGTTGTTGTTTTGCACCGACTTTAGTGTCGAAGTAATCACTGAACAAAGGTCTCACATCACCATAATCAGAGAACTCAAAAATCAGGTGCTGGGCTTTTACTGAGCCCGATGAGTAGACATATAAACTTTTGCCAGCCTGTTTTTGGGCTTGTAAAAAGTCATAAGCATCTGGGTAAAGGTGGCCTGTAAAATCGCCATTTTCGTAGCCCGTTTGCCAAATTAAGCCTTGTAATTGCTTGAGTGGGGTAATTTTTTGATCTGTTTCAATCCAATGAATTAAATGCTTAATTACCGTCTCGATATCGGCATCAGGTTGTTCTATATGTGCTTTAACAGCCTCAATTTGGGCTGCTACTTCTGGGTCTATTTTATGTGACTTTACAAACTCAGGTAACTGCCCAGCCGCGTATGGAAATAATACGTCCTTAACAAATGAGATTCGGGTAATCGTGCCTTCAATATCGGTTAAAATCGCTTTGATCATGGCTGAACTCCGGCTTGAATACCTTCTAGTTTTAAGCGCTCAAGTTCACAGCTAAATAGGAACTCTAAGCCTTCTAAATGACGAAGTACTTCTTTGATATTTCGACCTACTACATATAAACCATGGCCACGAATCAATACAGCATGCTCAATAGGGGTGTGAAGGTGATGATCACTAACAAGTAAGCTTAAACGGTCGATGTCTTGGTCATTATCAAAAATTGGAATACTTAGCGTATCTAAATGCGATTTAACACCACTTAGAGACTTTTGCATTTCGTAGCCATTTAAGTTGATAGTATGGCCCTTAATAACACGAGATAGCACGGTTGCTGCGACAGAATGAGTGTGCAAAACAAATTTAGCAGATGGGATTAGCTTATACATATTTAGATGTAGCTCAGTTTCTGCTGATGGATTACCAGAGCCTTTGGTGCGATTGCCTTCATGATCAAATTCGATAAATGCATGAGTGCCGAGTTGACCTTTATCGAAGCCACTTGCCGTGACAACATAACCGCTTGCAGTGCGGGCTGAAAAGTTACCACCAGTAGCAGGGACCCAGCCACGTTGGCTTACCCATTTACCAGCTTCAATTAGTTCTGAAATAGCGGTATTGTTGTGCATATATTCCTCGACATTCTAAAAGTTATTTAGACGGCTATACATCTGTTTTAAGCAATGATAGCATCGCTTTGGGCGCAAAACCATCTTTAAGGAACCTCTGTGTTTGAAAGTAAATTGCCGAATTTAGGCACTAGTATTTTTAGTCAAATGACAGCTCTGGCAAATCAGTACCAAGCTATTAATCTATCTCAGGGTTTTCCTGAGTTTGATGCACCTGATTTGTTAAAAAAACAACTCAATCACTATGTACTTGAAGGGGTAAATCAATATGCGCCTTCAAGTGGGGTTACAAAGCTACAACAGCAAATAGCTGCTCTGATTGCTAGAAAATACCATAACAACATAAACTACGAGCAACAAGTCACTGTCACTTCAGGGGCAACAGAAGCATTATTTGTAGCAATTCAAGCGCTTGTTAAAGAGGGTGATGAAGTTGTGGTGTTTGACCCCGCTTATGACTCGTACCAACCAGCAATTGAACTTGCTGGCGGTCGCTCAGTTCACGTTGCCTTGCGTGCGCCAGACTACAAAATCGATTGGCAAGCCGTATCCGATGTTATTACTGACAAAACACGTGTCATCATCATCAACACGCCACATAACCCAAGCGGTAAAATCTTTAAAACAGAAGATATTAATGCCCTTAAAGCGCTTGTTTCTAAGCATGATTTATATGTAATTAGTGATGAGGTGTATGAGCACATCACCTTTGATGGTGCTTTGCATTTAAGTGCGCTGAGCGATTCTGAGTTATTTGCACGTAGTTTTGTGATCTCAAGCTTTGGTAAAACTTTTCATAGCACTGGTTGGAAGATGGGTTATTGTGTTGCACCTGCCCAGTTGATGGTAGAGTTTCGTAAAATTCACCAATATGTGACTTTTTCAAGCTTTACGCCTGCCCAGCATGCACTAGCCGATATGCTCGAGTTAGAGCCAGAACATGTTGATGAACTAAGTTGTTTTTACCAACAAAAACGCGACTTGCTCAGCGAAGCACTAGCGCAAAGCCGTTTTAAAATATTACCAAGTGAAGGCACCTACTTTTTACTACTTGATTATAGTGAGGTGTCTGATCTTGATGATGTTGAGTTTTGCCAATGGCTGGTTGAGCAAGCGGGTGTTGCAGCTGTACCACTCAGTGTGTTTTATAACAGTGCTAGAAGCGATAAAGTGATTCGTTTATGTTTTGCTAAAAATGATGACACATTAAAACGTGCCGCGGAGATTTTATGTCAACTTTAACCTTAGCTTTAGTGCAGTCTTCACTACATTGGCTTGATAAAAGCGCTAACCTTGCGCACTTTACAGAGCAGCTTAACAGTTTTAGCGAGCAGGTTGATTTAATTGTCTTGCCAGAAACATTTGCCACGGGTTTTGCGATTAATCTAGATTGCAGCGAACCAGAACAAGGCGAGGTACTTAGCTGGTTACAAGCCACAGCTAAGCAAAAAAATGCTGTGGTTGCTGGCTCTGTTTTAGTTGCACAAGACGAGAAAAAGGCTAATCGCTTTTATTGGGTTTGGCCTAATGGCGAAGTGAAGTATTACGACAAACGTCATTTATTTTGCTTAGGTAACGAAGGCAATTTTGTTGTAGCGGGTAAGCAGCGTGAGATATTTACGATTAATGACTTTCGCATTTTACCGCAAGTTTGTTACGACTTACGCTTTCCTGTATTTCAGCGAAACTGCAACGATTACGATGTGATGATCAACGTAGCCAATTGGCCAGCAGCTCGTCGCCATGTATGGGATACCCTTCTAAAAGCACGAGCGATGGAAAATCTTTGCTTTGTCGTAGGTGTGAATCGCATTGGGGCTGATGGTAATGATGTTGCTCACAGTGGTGGCACCGCGGTTTATGACTATAAAGGTGATACCTTGGCTGAGCTGGAGGATAACCAATCGGGTATCATTATTCAGCAGCTCGAAAAGTCACCACTTGATGATTTTCGAAGAGCGTTTCCTGCTCACTTAGATGCTGATCAATTTCAGTTACTGTAATTGCTCGAAGCCGCATACTGAAAAATTTGTTAAACTCATGGTTGGATTATTTACTTTAAGCAATCATGAGTCGCAAAATCACCCCCGTTATTCTTGCTGGTGGCATAGGTTCTCGTTTATGGCCTTTATCGCGAAAAGCGATGCCTAAGCAGTTTTTATCTTTACTTAGCGAAAAGTCACTATTACAGAGCACGCTTTTACGAGTGGCTGACTCACGATTTAATGCCCCAATTTTAGTATGCAATGAAGAGCATCGCTTTATCGCTAAAGCGCAAATAGCAGAAATCACTGATAGCTATACGTTACTGCTCGAGCCTGAAGGTAAAAATACCGCGCCAGCGATTGCGTTAGCCGCTGAATTTGCATTGCAAAATGGCCTAACCGATCCCTTATTGGTGATGCCAGCTGATCACCACATAAGTGATTTTGATAAGCTTATTGCATGCTTAAATAAGGCTATAGCGCTTTGTCAGCAACAACAATTAGTGACTTTTGCAATTACACCTACTGATCCACATACCGGCTATGGTTATATTCGCCAAGGTGAGCAGTTAGCCCAGGAAGGCTGCTTTAAGGTGGCTGAATTCAAAGAAAAACCAGCCCTGCAATTAGCTAAAAAATACCTTGCCAGTGGTGAGTATGGCTGGAATAGCGGCATGTTCTTATTTCTGCCAGAAGTGTATTTAAACGAGCTTAATCGCTTTGCGCCAAAGATTGCACAAAGTGTCGCAAAAGCGGCTAGCTTTACTGAAGACTTAGGGTTTCAAAGGCCTGTTGCGAATGCGCTCACAGCATGTCCAAGTGATTCTATTGATTATGCTATTTTGGAGCGTAGTGCTAACGTTGCAGTTATTCCTGTTGATTTAACTTGGAGTGATGTTGGCGGCTTTTCAGCATTATCGAGAATCGCTGAAAAAGACCATCATGGTAACTATCTGGGCTCGCAAGGGGTGAGTTTAGATAGTGAAAATAATCTACTTATAAGTGAAGCAGAGCACACCATTGCGGCGCTCGGCGTCAGTAATAAAGCAATTATACATACTCATGATGCCACTTTAGTGGCAGACAAAAGCTCGCTCGATAAGCTTCCTGATTTACTTAAACAGCTTGCTGTAGTTGATAGTGATAAATTGACTCACCATCAAGCCGTATTTAGACCTTGGGGAAACTATCGAACTTTAATTGAAAGTACTGGTTTTAAGGTAAAGAAAATAATCGTCAACAGTGGCGCAAAGCTCTCAACTCAACGCCATCAGCATCGTGCAGAGCATTGGGTTGTAGTATCTGGTGTCGCAAGTGTACGAGTTGGCGATGAAGAATTTGAATTAACAGCCGATCAATCTTGTTATATTGCCGCTAAGCAATTGCATAGTCTTGCTAATCAACAAAGCACGCCACTGATCGTTATTGAAGTGCAAACTGGTGCAATACTTGATGAATGCGATATCGAGCGATTTGATGACAGGTATGGGAGAGGCTAGCTGAAAGCTATAAGTTTTAAGCAGATCGAGAGAATTGCTTTTTGATAGAGATAGCTTGGCTATCGTGAATTGGAGTATATCTTTTTACCGCTTATGTTTTTACCTTCAGCTTGGCCTGCATCTCAAACTTTCAATAATGATGATGGTCTATCGCAAAGTGTCATTTTTGATATTCTGCAAGTTCTTCAAGGCCTCATGTGGTTTTAATCACAGGCAGCTTTAAACCGTTTGATGGTTATGAGTTTACTGTATCCACAGTATCTATTCTTCGGCACTCGATAACGAATCGCAGTTATTTATTGGTACTTAAATAGTGGCGTTAAGCTGCTAGCATTACATAATGATCAATTTTCAGAGCCTATTTTTATTACAACTTTGCTTAAAAGGTTGAAAAGTTTATGTTACAACGACACTAACAATACTCTTTAGTTACAAACATGACTGAACTTTACCATTGGTTTGATTTATTCGGCGTAGCCGTGTTTGCTGTCTCAGGAACGCTACTGGCGTACAACAAAAAAATGGATGGCTTTGGGGTTGTTGTGTTAGCCACAGTCACTGCTATTGGCGGTGGTACAGTACGCGACGTTATTTTAGATGTTCCTGTATTTTGGCTGCATGATCAAAGCTACTTTTGGGCTATTTTATTGTCTGTATTTGTCACCACTCGTTTAATCAATAAGCAGCGCTCGATTTCACTTAATGCGCTGCAAGTTGCAGATGCATTTGGTTTGGCATTTTTTGCGGTGATGGGCACACAAAAAGCCATGCTTGCAGGTATGCCAGACACTACGGCGATTATTATGGGTGTAATAACAGCCTGTTTTGGTGGCGTTATCCGTGATGTGCTTGCTGGAAATATGCCGATGCTGTTAAAAGGTGAGCTCTATGCTATTGCTTGTATTGCTGGTGGCATCGTTTATACATTAAGTATCTCGCTTGGTTTAGTAACCGAAGTAGCCATGATTTTAGCAATGCTAATGACCTTATCGCTTCGTTTAGCGGCAATGAAGTGGCAACTTACACTTCACGTTTTTAAATATCCCGACTAAGCTTAGTATTAAGGATTAATGATAGGGACATCATGGATTGTGTCTTTAGCTAGAATATTTTCACGTGCACAAGTAGGTGTGCAAGCCCCTGAAGTAATTGTTGAAGTACACCTAGGAAATGGCTTGCCAGCTTTTCATATCGTTGGCTTGCCAGAGGCATCAGTCAAAGAGTCGAAAGACAGAGTGCGTAGTGCTCTCGAAAACTCACAGTTTGGTTTTCCTGACCAACGTATAACCGTCAACCTTGCACCTGCCGATTTGCCTAAAGAGGGTGGTCGTTTTGATCTGGCTATTGCTGTGGGTATTTTAGTCGCCTCTGGGCAAATAAACTGCCCTGATATACATCGATATGAGTTTTACGGAGAGTTGGCTTTAAATGGTGAAGTAAGAGGGGTTAACGCTATTTTACCATCGGTATTGGGAGCAAAAGAGCTGGGCCGCTGTTGTTTCTTACCCGCGGAAAACGATAACCTCGCAAGCCTAGTGTCGGGCGTTTCTCGAAAAGCCGTTTACTCCTTACAAGATGTCTGGAATGACTTATTAAATCAGCAACCTTTACCACTTAATATTAGCTATCCAGAACAGCAGTCGCAGCGTGATTCACTACTCGATTTAAGCGATGTGAAAGGCCAGCCTGGCGCAAAAAGAGTGCTCGAAATTGCTGCCGCTGGTGGCCATAATTTGCTGTTTCTTGGTCCTCCAGGTACTGGTAAATCAATGCTTGCCCAGCGCATGCCAACGATTATGCCAACTATGTCCGATGATGAAGCAATTAGTACTGCCGCGTTATATTCTATTATTGGTCAATCGGTTGATTTATCTAATTGGCGTGAACGCCCCTTCAGAAACCCTCATCATACTTGCTCTGCAGTTGCCCTAGTCGGTGGTTCTTCGAACCCTAAGCCGGGTGAAATCTCCCTTGCTCATAATGGCGTACTGTTTTTAGACGAGCTGCCCGAATTCGAAAGAAAAGTGCTCGATTCACTGCGTGAACCAATGGAAACGGGCGTGGTGACTATATCGCGAGCGGCACGACAAATGGAATTTCCATCGCAATTCCAGCTAATCGCCGCATTAAACCCTAGCCCCACAGGAAGTCATACCGATAAACGTGCAACACCAGATCAAGTTCTGCGGTACTTATCTCGGGTGTCTGGGCCATTTATCGATAGGATTGATTTACAAATTGAGCTGCCGCGACTTACCAGTAGCCAATTACAGAGCACGCAAGTGGAAGAGAGTAGTGAACAGGTGAGAGCCAGAGTCGAAAGAGCCTATACAATTCAGCTTAATCGACAAGGTAAAGTGAATGCGCGATTGAATAATAAAGAAATGAGCATACATTGTACGCTTGCAACTGCTGAGCTACACTTTTTAGCAAAAGCCAGTGAAAAACTGGCCTTATCACCCCGCTCGTATCATCGTGTTATTAAAGTTGCGCGTACCATTAGCGACTTAAAAGCGCAGCCTTCAATTACCTTAAACGAATTAAAAGAGGCGCTGAATTATCGCGCCTTTGAACGGTTAATTAGCCAACTAACGCAGTATTAGCAAGCTTGTTAAATAGACAGCATGTAGCCTTTGCCGCGAACGGTAACGATACGTTTTTGGTCTTTTTCATCGCTTAACTTTTTACGTAAGCGGCCAATAAGTACATCAACGGTACGATCGCTTGGGCTCCAGTCAGGTTGACCAATTTCTTCGGAAATTTTTTCACGTGATGTGGCCTTACCAGCATTTGCAATAAGACAAATAAGTACCTTGTGCTCTGCCTCTGTAAGACGAGACTCTTCACCATTAGGAGTGATCAATGTGCGGTTATCTGGGTGCAGTTTAAAGTCGGAATATTCTATAAATTCTTCACTTTCATCATCATGCTGTGAGCCTTTTATACGTTTAAAAAGGGCGCGCATTCTTAGTTCAAGTTCTAGTAAGTCAACTGGCTTGCAAATGTAGTCATCGGCACCTTGTGCAAGTCCGGCAATACGGTCAGCTTGCGAGTCACGACTAGACAGTACAATAACACCAATATCAGTTAAGGCGTTAAGTTCTTTGGCAAGAAGCAGCCCATCGCGCTTTGGTAATACAATATCGATAACTGCTAGAGAAATTGCTTCTTTAGACGAAGCACGTGATTGCACAATGCTTAGTGCATCTGCACCCGTTGAATCTACCTCAATATTAAACTCAGTTTCTTTAAAATGATTAAGAATGCGTTTAACGAGTAATTCGTCGTCTTCAACCAATAAAACTTGAATAGTCATTCGCTTTAATTTCACACTTGATTTGTTGTTATGTTAGCACTGTATGGCAAAGGCTGAGAAGTGTCATGGCGAAGTTTGTAACTATTTCTTACAATTTAATAGCTTAGCGTTTTTTAAATAGAGGGAAAACTGAGCACTCAACGAGTGCCCAGTTAAATAACTAAACTACTTTTCAGGATAAAGATATTGCCACCATTGTGGCTGATCTTTTAAGTTTTTATCAAAATAAGCCAACATCGTATTCCACCAATCAAAGCGCTTATCGCGAGCAAATATTTGGTGATCAGCACCCTTGTACTCAATCAGCTCAACATCCTTACCCAATAATTTTAATGCCGTGTACATATTGTGACTTTCACCAACAGGTACATTGGTATCTGAGTCACCGTGAAGTAGTAATAACGGCGTTGTTACTTTGTCAGCATGAAACACAGGGCTATGTTGGCTATAAAGTGTAGGATTGTTCCAAGGGTAGCTATTTTTAGATGCCTCAGCTGAGTATAAGTAACCCCACCAACCTTGGCCCCAATACGAGGTGATATTTGAAATCCCCGCATGGGCAATCGATGCACTGAACATATCCGTTTTGGTTGCTAATAACATGGTCATAAAGCCACCGTAGGATGCACCTAGATTACCCACACGTTTACTATCTACGAAGCTATATTTATCTAAAAAGGCTTTTGTGCCGTCAATGATGTCGTTGGCTGTGTACTCACCCCATGCGTTTACGTGTTTAGCTGAAAACTCTTGGCCAAAACCTGTTGCACCAGTAGGTTGTACAACGTAAACAACATAGCCATGCTCAGCCCATAAGTTAAATGGGTAACGACCCGTAAAACCACGTGTTACAGGCGATGTACCGCCATAGTAATAAACCAGTGCAGGGTATTGTTTATTGCTATCTAAATCATGGGGCAGATAAACACGGCCTTTAATTTCAATGCCATCTTTATTAGTAAAGTTAAACTCTTCCAGTGAGGCTACTTGAGTATCTTCATAGCCAATTGGCTTAGAGTCCCACAATACTTTAGCGCGATTCTTACCTAAGTGTAGTTGTTTTAACTGCTGAGGTGTTGACGCTGTGGTGCCGGTAACCAAGATCCGCGGGGTGCGTTCGTGTGAATAGCTAACTTGCTCAACAACATCAAAGCCCGTATTCACTTTATTAAAACGTTTTTTACTCAAGTCGAATTGATAAAGCTGCACAGTGTCTCGCTCGGTAACTTTAATTAGTGCATCACCATTATCAAGCACATTTAACTGGCCGATAGCTGGGTTAAACTCTTTACTTAGAGCGCTGGCTTTTTTACCGTCACGGCTCAGTAGATAAAGTTGACCGTCATAGTTATTAGCAAGCATTCCTTCAGGAAGATTACGACCTAAGCCATTATTAAAATCAGGGCCGGCAGTGACATAAATACCGTCATCAGTATATTTAGCCTGATTAAAGGTATTGTATTGACCAAGTACTGTGAGGGCCGATGTAGTTAGGTCTAACTCAACAAGTTCAGTTGCGGGTTGTGGTGATAGCTGCATTGCTTGTGCTGAGCGGCTCATTAAAACGTGGCCGTTTTTAGCATCAAAATCTTCAAGTGAATGGCTAAGCGGGCCTTGGCTTAAGATTTTGCTTAGACCTGTAGCGATATCGAGTAAATATACTTGCGATGTAGTACGAGCATAAGACCAACGGTCTTGCAGGCCTTGATAATGTTTAGTGAGCTTACCATTATCTGTTGGAGATTTTGACCAACTAAAAATTAAGCTGTTGTTATCAAAAAACTGAAAACCATTTGCACCAGCAAGGTTTTTAGCAATCACGTTAAGTTGCATGGTTTTTAGGTTTAAACGTTTAAGCTCGCCATTTAATAGATACACTAAAGTTTTACTATCTGGGCTCCAAGTAATGTTACTCGGTTGGGCTGACTCAAAACGATAAAGGGTGTTGTTTTTGGCGTCTTTAAGCTCAGTAACATATTGCGCTTGATTAGCGGTTGCATCTTCGTAATGACGTTGGCTAGTAATGAAGTAATCGCCATTTGGCGCCATTGAAATATAACTTACCGTTGGCGCATCGAATAATTGCTTAGCAGACAAACCGTGTTGTTGTTTAGCGCTAAATTGCACAGCATCTAGTTCAGACTTAGCTGTAAAATCAAGCTCAACCTCATTCCAGTTGGCAACTTGTTCAGTAATGATAACAAACTGATGATCGCCTTGGCTTAAAGCTAGCTCATAGCTTTTATTCTTTTCTGTTTGCTTTTCACCATCAATAAATAGCTGTGCGTTTTCAATGCCTTTAAGCGTTAATGAGCCTTGGCTAAAGCGCTCAGCTGAGGCGGTAAATTTAAGGGCTTGTAAACCACCAAGTGTTAGCGCACTAATTTTGTCGAATGATTGCCAGTCAAGCTCATTACCAAATACACGAATGCTATTGCTGCTTTTCTGTAAGCTAGGTAATAGGTTGGCAATAATGGCATCACGATGGTCCGTTTGATATGGCTTAAGTTGCATATCTTCGCCAAGAGGACCAATAAATTGCACCGCTGATTTATCAATGGCAGCGGCCATTGCAGTATTGCTTAATGCACATAGCGCTAATGCACTAAATGTTGTTTTTAGCTTGGCTGATTGGCTTAGCCAAGTAGTTGAAAGTGTCATAGTTTCGCCTGTTGAAGGTAATTTAAACCAATATAGCACGCTGCAAATTACCCAAAAAGTGCTCTGCGTTAGATTGCAGTCGGGTTTGAGCTTGTGGTTTTCAATTGCTATGGTGAGCAGGTTAACTTTTTAAGAGGGCTTACAGTGACATTGTTACTTGTTTATATGTTTGTTGCCATTGCGGTTTCGTTTTTGTGCTCAGTGATGGAGGCGGTACTGTTAAGTATTACACCAAGTTATGTTGCCATGCTCAGAAAGCAACAACCGCAACTGGCAAAACGTGTTGGTAAGCTTAAAGATAATATAGACCAACCTTTAGCAGCAATACTGACGTTAAATACCATAGCGCACACGGCAGGCGCCGCTGGCGTTGGCGCACAAGCTGCAGTGGTGTTTTCAGATGCAGCAGTTGGCGTTGCCTCCGCAATTATGACGTTATTAGTACTGGTGCTTTCTGAAATTATTC
Source organism: Pseudoalteromonas sp. Isolate3 (assembly GCF_022398505.1). Taxonomy (NCBI): domain Bacteria; kingdom Pseudomonadati; phylum Pseudomonadota; class Gammaproteobacteria; order Alteromonadales; family Pseudoalteromonadaceae; genus Pseudoalteromonas; species Pseudoalteromonas sp. Isolate3. The sequence continues at coordinate 30,397 of NZ_JAKEVN010000016.1, forward strand.
CTAAAACATTAGGCGCTAATTATTGGCGAGGATTAACCCCCATTGTTAGTGTGAGCCTCATTTGGTTGGTATTTATTTTAAAACCTTTTGTGTGGTTTGCAGATATCTTAACGCGCTTTTTGGGGCGTAATTACGATGAAGCTTATTACATCCGCCAAGAGATTGAAGCAATGGCTGATATTGGCTCTGAGTCAGGAGCGCTTGGGCAAGATGAATCTGAAATCATTCGCAGCCTGCTGCATTTTCGTCATGCCAAACTCGATACCTTAATGACGCCACGTACGGTGCTTTTTAAAGTGCATAAAGATTTAACTGTAAACCAATACTTGTCGGAACATGGTTCGTCTTCGTTTTCAAGGGTATTGGTGTATGACAAAAATGGTGACGATATTATTGGCTTCGTGCATAAAAATGACATCATGCTGGCTTATCATCGCTTAGGTGAAGACTATAAAATTAGTAAGCTCGTTAAGCCTATTTACACGGTACCAGAAACCTTGCATGTGCCTACATTACTCGAGACTTTACTGTCAGAGCGTACTCACATTTGTTTAGTGGTAGATGAGTACGGTGATGTACAAGGCATTGTTACTCTTGAAGATTTAATTGAAGCATTAATGGGACTTGAAATTGTTGATGAGCATGATCAATCAGCTAATATGCAAAAAGTCGCCAAACAGCGCTGGCGACAACGTTTAGCATCGAGTAATACCATCGTTAGTGACGATAAGCGTAATCCTTAACGGCGGTGTCCTGCTGCCGTCTTTACCATTTGCCGCCATGAGAGTGACCAATTTAAAAAATCTTCTTTGGCCTTCGGGCGGCACAGTAAAAAGCCCTGCATTAAAATAAACTCTTTGTAGCGGTCAAGGTACTCAAGCTCTTCCACACGCTCAATGCCTTCAGCAACAATGGCAAGGTCTTCTTGAATTGCTATATTCACCAAACTACTAACAATCACTTGTGAAAACTGGTCGGTTTCAATATTGCTAATCAGGGTGCGATCGATCTTTATTTCGGTAAATGGCAGCGTTTTTAGCTGCTGAACATTAGTAAATCCTGTGCCAAAGTCATCAAGTGAAATACCAAAACCGCGCATTCTCAGGCGGTTGAGTGTTTCAAGTTGAGCAGTACTACGGAGCGCATACTGTTCGGTAATTTCTAAAATTACTTCACTTGGTGTTAAATTGTTAAGGTGAAGTATTAAAGCGAGTTTATCTGGGCAACTTAAGTCCTCGAGCTGTGAGGGTGATAAGTTAAACGCCAATTTTAAGTTAGGATCAAACTGCTCTTTGATTTCTGCAAAGTCGTTAGTCGCCTTTTCAAATAATTGAAATGTGATGAGGTTTATTAAATCTAGGTCTTCAGCTATGCAAATGAAACGATCCGGTAAGATTATTTCCTCTTCTTGGCTAGTATTTATACGGGCAAGTACCTCAATACTTTCGACCCGATTATCATGGCGATTAATCTTAGGCTGATAAAACGGAATAATTTCATTATGGCTGATAGCGTGTAGTAACAGTGACTCAGAAATAGGGGTTTTGGTGCGCTCAACATGAATAGCAAAGTGCTCAAGTTTTTGCAGTAGTAAATAAACCTGATTTAGCTGTACCGGTTTAGTGACATTACCAATTAAGTGGGCGTTATGCTTACGTGCCAGATCAGCAGCAAGGTCAATAACTTTAGGATCCATTTCCGAAATAATAGCAATTGCTCCATGGTACTTCATAGAGCCTAAATGACGAATAAGCTCCATACCATCCATGTCTGGCATGTTGAGATCAGTAAAAATAGCATCAAAAAAGTGAGGGGCTTTTTTCACCTTTTCTAATGCTTCTTCGGCACTTAGACAAGTTGTTATATGCGGAACCTCAAGCTCATTTAAAATGGCATGCATAACAATCAAGATGGCTTTAGAGTCATCTACTACGAGAATGTGTCTATTTGACTTCACCATATTCACTCCATGAACAAGAACGCTAAAGTTAAAAGTAGTAGATAAAAGGTATTTAGTCATGTTTTTTACCTGTTTTATAGCGTAAAAAATACACAACCTTGTCCCTAAAGGAAATTAGTAATTTTGCAAGGCCTAAGTATAATGGCCGCACTTTTTATTCGTATATATAAGAACTATGGTCAGACTTCAGCTGAGTCTCGCAGACGAAACCTTTATTTTGCATTTAAATGGCTCACAGTTAATTCAGCTTTTTCATCAACAACAAGCAATTGCCTTCGATAACCCAGAGCTCGAACTTTATGAGTTTGATTTTCAGGGGCAGCGTATTGGTCTTGATACCAGTAAAGTGCACGAAAAAAGCTTAGCAATTTTTGTTAACCAGCAGCAGGTGAGCCAACTTGCTTTACCTGAGTTACAAGAAGCTGAACCAAAACGCGGCATTATAGGTTTGCTGGCACTGGGTTTTAAATTATTCAAAAGTGCAAAAGTAGTGAAAGCAGCTTTAGCGGGTGCTTCGGTGGCAGGCTACGCTTGGTTATTTTCCATTGAATTTGCCTTAATGTTAATTGCTTGCTTGGTTGTACATGAATATGGTCATGTGCGTGCTATGAAATATTTTGGCATTAAAACTAAAGGTATTTACCTTATTCCCTTTGTTGGTGGTTTGGCTGTTTCCGATGATAAAATTACCACGCGATGGCAAGATGTGGTGATCTCACTCATGGGGCCCGCTTTTGGCTTAATTACCTCAGTACTGGGAGTCGTGCTTTACTACGCCACTGAAATGGAAATATTCGCTGGTGTGGCGGTACTCAGTGCACTGTTAAACCTATTCAACTTGTTACCTATTCTGCCCTTAGATGGCGGCCATGTACTTAAAAGTATTAGTTTTTCGATGCGTTCATGGATAGGTCTAAGTGTGTGTTTATTAGGTGTGTTATTTGGCTTATGGCTAAGCTACACCTTTGGTTTGATGCTACTTGTGTTCTTCTTATTTGTAGGGGCACTTGAGATTATCTTTGAGTGGCGCGGACGTCACTACTCACACCTCATCCCTCTTGATACTTATGGGCAAGGCTTCTCAGCGGTAATGTACGCACTGGTTGTTGCAGGTCATGTGGCAGTGATGATGCACTTTGCCGATTCAGAAAGCGCAATCCTAAGCTTACCAATGAAGATTTTAGCAAGTTAATAAGCATTGCAATATTAAATATTAGGAAGTGTTTTTTCACTTCCTAATTTTGAGTTAAGGATAAAAGCTCAGCATCAAAGATATAAACACGCCGGTGATGATCAGCTGCACAAGACAAAAGCCCATGATGTCTTTTGCTTTTAGGCCTGCAATAGCAAGCACAGGGAGTGCCCAGAACGGTTGAATTAGGTTGGTCCAGGCATCGCCCCATGCAACCGCCATAGCAACTCGTGGCATATCAGCGCCAAGTGTTTGTGCGGCTGGAATGACAATCGGCGCTTGCACTGCCCACTGGCCGCCGCCTGATGGCACAAATATATTCACAAACCCTGCACTTACAAAGCTCCAAAATGGCAGTGTCTCGGCGGTTGCAATGGCAATAAACCCTTCAGAGATTTGTTGAGCGAGTCCCGTTTTTACCATAATCGCCATGATCCCAGCATAAAATGGAAATTGAATGACAATACCAGCGCCGCTGGGGATTGCTTGTTGTAAGCTGCTTAGTAAATTATGTGGTGTTTGATGCAGTAAAATTGCACTGAATAAGAAAATAGCGATCACGCTATTTAAGTTTAAGCCGCCACCGTTTAGCACAAAATAATAGAATAAATAGGCAAGACCAACGGCACCTACCCCCATACCAAGCAAGCGACTGTGCTCGATGACTTCGGCAGGGCGGGTAGGCGTCGCTATTTGTTGTGATTCATCTTCAAGCTTTGCTAGGTCAACATAAACGCTGTCTTTTTCGCTTGGCAACATATAGCGATTTACCAGCGGCATAATAATAAATAAGCCCACAACGATGGCGATATTGAATGCTGAAAAGATCGTGTTCTCGGTGCCTATTATGCCAATGCTTTGCTGTGAAAAGTGACCATCGGTTGCGATAGTCAGCGGTACTGAGCCGGCTAAGCCGCCATGCCAAACAATAAAACCAGAATAAGCACTGGCAACTAGTAAACGGTAATCAACGCGGGTTTGTTTCGCAATTGCTTTGGCGAACAAAGCGCCAATCACTAAACCAAAGCCCCAATTTAGCCAGCTAGCCAATAAAGACACGAGCGTAACGAGTATGATCGCTTTGGCAGGGCTGTTGGCGAGAGTTGCAAGTTTGTTGAGTATGCTGCGCATAACAGGGGTACTCGCTAGCATGTAGCCCGTTAGCAGCACCAGCAGCATTTGCATGGCAAATTGTAATAGGTTCCAAAACCCACCTCCCCAAGCCGCGAGTACCTGCGTGGGCGTTGACGGAGTAAAGAGACTTGCAACGATGAAGCTCAGTAAGGTGAGTAAAATAACAAATACAAACGGGTCGGGTAGATAACGCTCAACTAGTTTAGTGAATGGTTTAGCAACGCGATTTAGCATAGTTTTTATTGTTGTCGTCGAATCGATAATGCCAATAAATCATGAATAACGATAATTGGCAAATTGCGACGCCGTTGCTTTAGCTGATGCGTTTAAAAACAGATGCTATAGCGATTACTGTGAGTCTTGCTCTAGCACGGCTTTTAAGCGAGCTTGAACTTCTTCTACTAATAGTATTGGCTGGAACTTGGATAAAAAGGCATTACAGCCAACCTTCTCAACTAAAGCTTGGTTAAAGCTTCCGCTTAGGGATGTATTAAGAACGATATGTAAGTTCTTCATTCGGCTGTCGTTACGAATTTCGTGTGTTAAACGGTAGCCATCCATTGCTGGCATTTCAGCATCGGTGATCACCATAAGTAGTTCTTTCTCAACATCTTTGCCTTGATCAGCCCAGCCTTTTAACATCTCAAGTGCTTCAAGTCCGTTACGAGCAGGTATGATTTCGATACCAAGTTGCGATAATGTATCGCTTACTTGCTTACGTGCTGTAGGTGAATCATCGGCATGAAGAATTTTGCGGCCTGCAAATTCGTTCACGATGCTTTTATCAAGAATATCTTCAGATATTTGGACTTCGTATTCAACGATTTCGGCGAGCACTTTTTCTACATCAATAATTTCAACCAACTGCTCTTGGTCATCACGTTTCAATTTCGTTAAGGCAGTTAGGTAGTGATTTTTACCAATAGCAGTTGGCGGCGGCATGATATCTGACCATGTCATATTGACAATTTGATCAACTTTACCAATTAAAAAGCCTTGCACGGTGCGATTGTACTCAGTGATAACGAGGTTTGTATCTTCGATGTGTTTAGCTTCTGGCATGTTTATCGCTTTGCGTAAATCAATCACCGGAATGGATTCGCCGCGAATATTTACGACCCCAGACACTTTAGGATGCGCATGGGGAATTTTACTAATTTGCGGTAACTTGACCACTTCTTTCACTTTGAACACATTGAGTGCGAATAAGTGGCGGCTGTGTAGGTAAAATAGCAAAAGCTCTAAGCGGTTTTCACCGACCAGTTGCGTACGCTTATCAACAGAAGCAAGAACACCTGACATATTTCACCCTAAATACCTAATACAGAGATAGTATAGTCTACTATTATTTTTCATCGACATGCATTAGGAATTTTCCATCAGTTGCCAAAGAGCAAGCATTACAGTACCGTATCGATAATTTCCTCCACTATAAATCGCAAGGATTATGCATCATATATTTAATCGTTTAGTGGTACTTATTCGCAGTCATATAGATCAAGTAAGTTGGCAGGCTGTGGTATTTACTACGCTTTTGCATATGCTACTTATTTGGTGGCTACTTATGCTTGCAGGAGAGCAAGCGCTCACACCACTCAGTACTTATTTTTATTATTATGTAGTAACAACATCAACAGTTGGCTATGGCGACTTTAGCGCTAGCACAGAGCTTGGCCGTTGGATTGTCGCATTACTACAAATACCTTTTGGTTTAGCATTATTTGGCGTTCTGTTAGGAAAAACAGGGCAAACAGTAACTTATTTAATTAGGCGCGCTATGACGGGTGATAAAAGCTTCGCACATATAAACAATCACATAATTATCTTTGGTTGGCACGATACACGGACTAAGAAGATGGTTGACTATATTTTGGCCGATCATAAACGTTTAGATCGTCGTATTCTATTGGCGGTCACAGAGCAAATGGAACATCCATTTTTAGCAAATCCGATGGTTGATTTTGCTCGGCTAAGTAGCTTTACTGACTTAGATGAGTTGAAAAGAATCGCCATTGATCGCGCCGACAAAATTATAATTGATGGCCAAGATGATGACCAAACGTTTACAACAGCCCTGCGTATTAGCAAGTTGGTCAATGAACAGTGCCACATCAGTGCGCACTTTACTGATGAAACTAAAATCGAAATGCTACATGAGCATTGCCACAATGTAGAATGTAGCAGTGCTAAATCAGCAGAGATATTAGTGCGTTCAATGCAAGACCCAGGTTCAAGCCGCGTGCAAGAAGAGTTGTTATCGACACTACACGGGGATACTCAATTTAGTTTACCAATTCCAAAAGGCGTGCAAGCAATGGAATTTGGCAAGCTGTTTCATCACTTTAAATATAGTCACGATGCTATACTACTGGGTGTCGCACATAACTTGAGTGCAAAAAATATGGACTTAAACCCGCCACTTGATTATGTAGTAAGTGAGGGAGATATTTTGCATTATATTGCTGCGGAGCGTGTTTTGAGCGACGAAGTTGATTGGTCAGCGTTGGTATAGTACCAATCCGCAATAATACTTAATCATTTTGAGGGATTAAACCTGTTGCTAACTGCGTTAAAAATTCCTCATTTAGAACAACTAAATAACAAAATTTTTGCCTTGCTATCAACAAGGTTTTATTGCCTCAAAATGGACCACTTAATTAAGCGAATTGGTATTTATGAGTGAAGTTGCGTTTTTAATTATTGTATTGAGTGCCTACATCTTACCTGTGGTCATTGTGCTCAATAGTAAACGCACTCAGGGCCACGAAAAGAATGCTTGGTTAATAGGTATCATCTTCTTTTCGTGGTTAGCTTTAGTGATGTACTTAACAATTATCCCCAAACACGGACGGGTCAAAAAACACCGCAAAGTAAAACCCAAGGGTTAACTTACGCCTTAAGGCTTCAAGCTGCTGTATCACTTCAACTGTTTTAGTTTATGATCTATCACAGGGTCATCCGGTGAGAGTTGCTGCGCTACTTCTAATACCTTAATAGCATCGTTTGGGTGTTCATCTTGATGTTTGATTGCAACATCAATCAGCGGTTGCACATCAATCGCATCCTTTTGTTCTTGCATATGCTCAGCTTTTTCTTCTGCTAAAATTGTATGCGCGGTGCTTAGTAAGGCTAAACGATGTGGCGAACTCTTGTTTGCTTTATTTAGACGACGATAATAGTCTTCTTTAAAGCGCAGGGTTTTTGTTTGTTGGCGGAACTGGGCTATATCAACTTGCTGGTGGCTAATAAAATCAACAGCAACATCTTTATAAAAGCCAAACTTATTTAAATATGTTGCATGAACACTATGGCCCATACCAAACACGCGTAAGTGGGTTAGTTGTGGGTAACGTTTAGCATGAGCGCGGTCGATGCGATTCGTTGGATCGTAAATAATATAACCCTTTGCATGGCCTAAATCTAAATCGTGGTAGTCACCGTTCCAATCGAATTTTTGCGCGATTTCGGTGCTTGAACGATCATCCCATGGCGCTTTTTCTTTGTTTTTTGTGCTAACAGGGTGAAAGAGTAAAACTTTATCAAGCTTTAATAGATTGGCAAATGCACCAACGGCAAAGCCTCCTCGACTCAAGCCATAACCTAACCGTTCTTTAAACCCACTAATCAGTGGTGCTAGCTGCTCAATGAAAAACAACAGATTACGGTGTCTAAACCAGTTACTAATGCCTAAATGTTGAAAGGCGATAATATTCACATCTTGCTTTTTCGCGAGCTTATAAGCCCAAGGCGAAAAATCATCAGTGATATCATGTTCTTGATAATTTGTTCCAGCAGGAGAGAAGGTAATTAGCAGGGGCTTATTGGCATCAATGATATGGTATTTTACATAAACATCGCCGAGCAAGTCACCGCCAGTCATAGGCATAAGGCTTTGTTGCTCATCGCGGGGGAGACTGGTCCATTCCTCTAACCAATACAGTAATTTCATACATCCCCCTTAGTACCTCTAAAATAAAGGGGCGAAATTATAGCAAAAATAGCAGCTCATTAAAAATGGTCGCTACTTTAATAGCTCATTGCTATGATCTGTTGCCAATCATGTTCGGTTACCGGCATTACTGACAGTCGTCCGCCTTTTTTAAGGGCTATTTCGGTAATTGACTCATTGGCTTTAATTGCTTGCAGGCTAACTAGCTTTTTAAGGTGTGATTGATATTTCACATCGACCACAAACCAGCGCGGGTTATCAGCGGTTGCTTTGGCATCGTAGTAATCGCTATTTAAATCAAACTGTGTTGGGTCGGCATAGGCTTCGCGAGTTACCGTCGCGATACCTGCAACACCCACCTGTTTGCAACTTGAATGATAAATCATCACCAAGTCACCTTGCTTGATACCATCGCGAAGAAAGTTGCGGGCTCGATAATTACGCACGCCATCCCACATAGAGGTTTGCTCAGGTGCGTTCTTTAGATCATCAATTGAAAATGCATCGGGTTCGGTTTTAAAAAGCCAATAAGCCATAATGAGGTGCTCTTACAAAGATTTACTTCCAATTAGTCTATAGTATCATTAAACGCTTGTCGGGATTGAGGATAAATAAATGAGCCAAGTATTAGATGACCTACTGTCATTAATGTCGTTAGAAGAGATTGAGCAAGGCTTGTATCGCGGGCAAAGCCAAGATTTAGGGTTTAGAGCTGTATTCGGTGGTCAAGTAATGGGGCAAGCCCTATCTGCAGCAAAAGAAACATTACCACAAGGGCGTATTGTTCACTCTTTACACTCTTACTTTTTACGCCCAGGTGATGCTGCAAAGCCGATTGTCTATGATGTCGAGAATATTCGTGATGGTAAAAGCTTTAGTACTCGCCGTGTAAAAGCAATTCAATACGGTAAGCCGATTTTTTACATGACCGCCTCATTTCAAGGTGAAGAAGAGGGCTTATCACATCAAGCGCAGATGCCTGATGTACCTCAGCCTGAAGAATTAAAATCATCTCTTGAATTTTACCAAGCAAATGCAGAGCTTATTCCTGAACCAATTCGTAATAAGTTCATCCGTGAAGTACCGATTGAAATGCGTCCTGTGACTTTCCATAACCCGTTCAAACCACAAGTTATGGAGCCAGTTAAGCATATTTGGTTTAAAGCAAATGGTGAGATGCCTGATGACCAGCGTATTCATAATTACTTACTTGCGTACGCGTCTGATTTTGAATTTTTACCAACCGCATTACAGCCACACGGTGTATCGTTTATGCAGCCGAATATGCAGGTTGCGACGATTGACCATGCAATGTGGTTCCACCGTCCTTTTAGACTTGATGATTGGATTTTATATTCGGTTGATAGCCCAAGTGCGAGTTCTGGTCGTGGTTTGGTACGAGGTCAGTTCTTTGACCGTCAAGGCAATTTGGTTGCCTCAACGATCCAAGAAGGGGTCATGCGCCAGCGTTAATTTTCTGAATGCTGAGCTTGGCTTTGCACTATATCATCAATTGACTGCCAGACCCGTGCTGGCAGCAATGCTTTAAGATATAAATACACTTCACACAGCTCATTGCTGCCCGTTAAGCCTTGCTCTGTTTCGGTAATTAGCTTTTGCTCACGTAAGCTTGAAATAAAACCAATAAGCACTTTTTTATCAAAGAACTCTGGGGTTTTAATGCCATGCAAGGTGCCTAAGCGCTCTGCTAACACTTGGCTTTCGTGTTCAAGTTCTTCACGCTCAATACCACTGCTAGTTTGAATAAAGCCAACCACGATAGCGTAACGCTGTAGCGTAAGGTTTAAGGCACGACCTAGCATTTCGAGTTTTGCTAAACAGTCGTTGCTGTTGGTGATCTTGATGTTATCGCCATCAATTTCAATGAGATCTTGATCAACGAAGCTTGCTAGAACCCGAGTAATGTAGTTTTCATCTAACTCATGTAGGAACCACTCTTTGGCAAACAGCGGGTAAAAACGCGCAATTAAGGCTTGGCACTCTGCTAAGGTCGTTTTGTGTGCCTTGAATAAATGCAGCGCCAATAAGCTTGGAACTGCAAATAAGTGCAATACGTTATTTCGGTAGTAGTTAAACAGTGTTTTTTCTTTATCGTTGATAGCGATAATTTCGCCAAATTCATCACTGATAACATCAAACTTATTAAGTTTGAGTGCATGCTCTAGTAGCTGTTCTGCGCTTTCGTCTGGTGTGGTTACCTTTTCACTGTAACTTGCGCTACGTTGTAAATGAAGATAAAACTCAAGTTGAGCAATCAGCTTAGGTCTACTCAATGCATGTTTATCATTAACTAATAAAATCATGGCAAGTAGATTCACTGCATTTAGTGCAGCAGCACTATTAATATTAACCATTACCTTATCAGCAAGTTCGGCGACCTGCGGTCCAAGCCATTGTGGTTTCTGAACATCAGTTGGGTGAATAGATTCACGCCAATCAGGTTGTTGATCATTTAGGTATTGATTAATCGAAATAGGGTCGCCAAAGTTTAGGTAACCACGGCCATAGTTTTTTAGGTTTTTTATCGCTTTAAAGATACCTAATACCGACTCACCTTTCTTATCGTTACCAGCAAGCTCTTTTAAGTAGGTATTTATTTCCATTACGTGCTCATAACCAATGTATACAGGAACAATCGAAATAGGGCGATCAATGCCACGTAGCATGGCTTGCAACGTCATGGCGAGCATGCCTGTTTTTGGGGGTAACAAGCGACCAGTGCGGCTACGGCCACCCTCAGTGTAAAACTTTACTGAATAGCCTTTGATAAATAACTGGCTCAGGTACTCTTTAAATACAGATGAATACAATTTATTGCCCGCGAATGAGCGGCGAATAAAGAAAGCACCACTACGACGGAAAATACCACCTGCTGGGAAGAAGTTTAAGTTGATACCTGCGGCGATATGCGGCGGAACCAAGCCCAAATGGTAAATAGAGTAGGTCAGCAATAAGTAATCCATATGCGAGCGGTGACATGGCATATAAATAATCTCGTGACCTTTATCTGTAAGCTCATGCACTTGTTCAGAAAACTTAATATCAATACCGTTATAAAGTTTATTCCAAAGCCAAGTTAAAATACGGTCTGCAACACGAATAGTTGCATCGCTGTAATTGGCGGCAATCTCATCAAGTAATTTAAGGGCATTTTGGCGAGCTTGCTCTTGGCTAATGTTCTTTTCTTTCGCTTCTATTTGAATTGCTTTTTTAATTGTTGGTGATGCAAGTAGCGAATTAAAAAGCTGCTCACGCGATGGCATCTTCGGGCCTGTCGCTGCTAGTTTTTGACGGCGAAAGTGTACACGGGCTACACGTAATAATTTATGCGGAAGCTCATCAACATCGGCTTTTTCATTTACTAATAAAGATAAGTCGAGCGGCTGACTAAAACGAATAAAGTTATCGCGCCCAGAGAATAGCAGCACAAAGAACTTACGAAACCAGCTAGGAGTTAATGAGTGAGATACCAAAGTCCCCAAACCAGGCTTTTCTTTTCCTGGGTTTCTGCCCCATAAAATCGTCACTGGGATCACTTGAACGTTTTTCTCACCTGATTGCATCAGATGGTCAATAATCTGTTTGCCTTGTTGCAGGGCATTGCTTGGTTTACTTTTGTTACCAATTAGCGGTGGCGGGTTTTGAATACCAATAAAGCGATCAAGTTCAGCATTACCTAATAACTGTTCTTCGGTTGGGTCTGGTAAACCGTATTTCTTACATACCCGTGCGAGTGCGGCTAAATCAGAACGCGCATTAAGCCTAACAATATAGAAGGTCGGGTTGGCTGGGTTTAGATTGTATTGTTCAATCGGGTTTTCTGGTAGCACCTTACTTTTTACAAACAAGCGGTTCATACCGGCAGAAATGAAATTTAAACAACGATTAATGATACGCATCAACTCACCAAAGTTATTAGTAGATATTAAATAGACCGAGTGTGGTCAAAAATAAGCAGCATAGAATAACAATTATTAACTGGACTGACCATTTAAAAGCGATTTTCTAGCTCCTTTACCGAACCAAGTATAATTTAAAGACGCTAATGTTATTGATAAAGTTCGAAAAACAAACAAAATTTAATTTAGACCTTTGGGATTTTCAAAATAGTTGTTGCATTTATCACCAATCTATCTATAATACGCAGGCTTTCAAAATTCCCTCGGGAACTTGGAAGGAAAAATTAAGCTTGGATTTCAAGCTAATAAACAGGAATTCCGATTTGGAATTCAACGTAGATATAAGAGAACAGCCGACATCTTAATTAATAAGTATGTTTCGGTCGTTTTTTTATGCTCTTTTTAAATGCTCTTTATATTGAGGTTTAAGAATGTCAAATCAACGCATTCGTATTCGCCTAAAAGCTTTTGACCACCGTTTGATTGACCAATCAACGGCGGAAATCGTGGAAACTGCGAAACGCACTGGCGCACAAGTACGTGGTCCAATCCCACTACCTACACGCTTTGAACGTTTTACTGTACTAACTTCACCGCACGTTAACAAAGACGCGCGTGATCAGTACGAAATCCGCACCCATAAACGTCTGATCGACATCGTAGAACCAACTGACAAGACTGTTGACGCTCTTATGCGTTTAGATCTTGCTGCTGGTGTTGATGTTCAAATCAGCCTGGGTTAATCGGAAGATTAGAGAGGTTTTAGGAAAATGGCATTAGGTCTAGTCGGTCGTAAAGTGGGTATGACACGTATCTTCACTGAAGATGGTGTATCTATCCCTGTGACAGTTATCGAAGCGACTCCTAACCGTATTGCTCAGATCAAATCTGAAGCAACTGACGGTTATAACGCGCTTCAAGTAACCGCAGGCACTAAAAAAGCAAGCCGTGTAAACAAAGCAGCAGCGGGTCACTTCGCTAAAGCTGGTGTTGAAGCGGGTCGCGGTCTGTGGGAATTCCGCCTAAATGGTGGTGAAGGCGATTTTGAAGTAGGCGCTGAGCTTACTGTTGAATTATTCAACGAAATCAACAAAGTTGACGTAACCGGTACTTCTAAAGGTAAAGGTTTCCAAGGTGGTGTTAAGCGCTGGAACTTCAGCATGCAAGACGCTACTCACGGTAACTCTCTATCTCACCGTGCTCCTGGTTCAATCGGTCAAAACCAATCACCTGGTAAGGTGTTTAAAGGTAAGAAAATGGCCGGTCACATGGGTGCTGAGCGTGTAACGACTCAAAACTTAGAACTAGTTCGCGTTGACGCTGAGCGTAACTTGCTTTTAGTTAAAGGTGCAGTACCTGGCGCTATCGGCGGTGACGTTATCGTTAAACCAGCTGTTAAAGCATAAGTCCTGGAGATTTAGTGATGGAATTAGCAATTAAAGACGCTTCTGGCGCTCTTGAAGTTTCTGAAGCTACTTTTGGACGTGAGTTTAACGAAGCATTAGTACACCAAGTAGTTGTTGCTTACGCAGCAGGTGCTCGTCAAGGTACTCGTGCTCAGAAGACACGTTCTGAAGTAAGCGGTGGTGGTAAAAAACCATGGTCTCAAAAAGGTACTGGCCGTGCACGTGCTGGTACAATTCGTAGCCCAATTTGGCGTTCAGGTGGCGTTAGCTTCGCAGCTAAACCACAAGATCACAGCCAAAAAGTAAACCGTAAAATGTACCGCGGTGCGATCAAAAGCATCTTATCTGAATTAGTTCGTCAAGAGCGTTTAATCGTTGTTGAACAGTTTGGTCTTGAAGCACCAAAAACTAAAGAACTAGTTGCTAAGCTTAAAGAACTTGAGCTTAAAGATGTTCTAATCGTGACTGAAGAAGTAGATGAGAATCTTTTCTTATCGGCACGTAACCTATACAAGGTTGACACGCGTGATGTAGCTGGTATCGATCCTGTAAGCCTAATCGCTTTCGATAAGGTACTTATTACAGCTGCTGCTGTTAAGCAACTTGAGGAGGCGCTAGCATGATCCGTGAAGAACGTCTTTTAAAAGTGATCCTTGCTCCACACATCTCTGAAAAAAGCACTATCGCTGCTGAAGAAAACAACACGATTGTTTTCAAAGTAGCTTCTGATGCAACTAAAGCTGAAATCAAAGCTGCAGCAGAAAAGCTTTTTGAAGTAGAAGTAACTGGTGTTCGCACACTAAACGTTAAGGGTAAAACAAAACGTACTGGCATGCGTTTCGGTCGTCGTTCAGACTGGAAGAAAGCTTACGTTACTCTTAAAGAAGGTAGCGAGCTAGACTTTGTCGGCGGCGCCGAGTAATAAGGGGAGTTAGAATTATGGCACTTCAAAAGTGTAAACCAACTTCTGCGGGTCGTCGTCACCTGGTTAAAGTGGTTAACCCAGATCTACATAAGGGTAAACCTTACGCACCACTACTAGAGAAAAACTCTAAGTCTGGTGGTCGTAATAACAAAGGTCGTATCACGGTTCGTCACATCGGTGGTGGTCATAAGCATCATTACCGTGTAATCGACTTTAAACGCACTAAAGATGGCATTCCAGCTGTTGTTGAGCGTCTAGAGTATGATCCAAACCGTAGCGCAAACATCGCTCTTGTATTATATGCAGACGGTGAGCGTCGTTACATTATTGCACCTAAAGGCTTAAAAGCTGGTGATTCAATCCAATCTGGTATTGATGCACCAATCAAAGCTGGTAACACGTTACCAATGCGTAACATGCCTGTAGGTTCGACTGTTCACAACGTAGAATTAAAACCAGGTAAAGGTGCGCAAATCGCACGTTCTGCTGGTGCATACGTTCAAATCCTTGCTCGTGAAGGTCAATACGTAACTCTACGTCTTCGTTCTGGCGAAGTTCGTAAAGTTCTATCTGACTGTCGCGCAACACTTGGTGAAGTAGGTAATGCTGAGCATATGCTTCGTTCACTAGGTAAAGCTGGTGCAAATCGCTGGCGTGGTATCCGTCCGACAGTTCGTGGTGTTGCCATGAACCCGGTAGATCACCCGCACGGTGGTGGTGAAGGTCGTACATCTGGTGGTCGTCATCCTGTGTCTCCATGGGGTAAACCGACTAAAGGTGCTAAGACACGTAAGAACAAGCGTACTGATAAATTTATCGTACGTCGTCGTACTAAATAATAGTTGAGGAATAGCCATGCCACGTTCTCTCAAGAAAGGTCCTTTTATTGACCTACACTTGCTGAAGAAGGTAGAGAAAGCGTTGGAAAGCGGTGACAAGAAGCCAATTAAAACTTGGAGCCGTCGTTCAATGATCATACCTAACATGATCGGATTGACCATCGCTGTCCATAATGGTCGTCAGCACGTTCCTGTGTTCATCACAGACGAAATGATCGGTCACAAACTAGGTGAATTTGCACCAACTCGCACTTACCGCGGTCACGCTGCGGATAAGAAAGCGAAGAAACGTTAAGAGGGGAATGATAAATGCAAGCATTAGCTAAACATAAATTCGCCTCTGGTTCGGCGCAAAAAGCACGTCTAGTTGCAGATCAGATCCGCGGACTTCCGGTTGATCGCGCTCTAGAAATCCTGGCGTACAGCCCTAAAAAAGCGGCTGTATTAGTTAAGAAAGTACTTGAGTCTGCTATTGCTAACGCAGAGCATAACGAAGGTGCTGACATTGATGAGCTTCGTGTAACTACGATCTTTGTGGACGATGGTCCAACAATGAAGCGTATTATGCCACGTGCTAAAGGACGCGCAGACCGCATCCTTAAGCGTACAAGCCACATCACTGTTGTGGTTTCAGATAGCTAGGAGTATAAGTAATGGGACAAAAAGTTCATCCTACTGGTATTCGCCTAGGTATCTCTAAACCTTGGGTTTCTACCTGGTACGCGAATTCAAAAGATTTCTCTGATCAGCTTTTTGGCGATCACAAAGTACGTACATTCCTTACTAAGGAATTAAAAGCGGCTTCTGTGTCTAAAATCGTTATTGAGCGTCCAGCTAAATCTATCCGTGTAACAATTCACACAGCTCGTCCTGGTGTTGTTATCGGTAAAAAAGGCGAAGACGTTGAAAAACTACGTCAAGCAGTAACTAAGATTGCAGGTGTTCCGGCTCAGATTAATATCGCTGAAGTTCGTAAGCCTGAACTTGATGCACAACTAGTAGCTGACGGTATTGCGTCACAGCTAGAGCGTCGTGTTATGTTCCGTCGCGCTATGAAGCGTTCGGTACAAAATGCAATGCGCATTGGTGCAAAGGGTATCAAAGTTGAAGTTAGCGGTCGTCTTGGCGGTGCTGAGATCGCACGTTCAGAATGGTATCGTGAAGGTCGTGTACCTCTACATACTCTTCGTGCTGATATCGACTACGCAACTTCTGAAGCCTTAACCACTTATGGTATCATTGGTGTTAAAGTTTGGATCTTCAAAGGCGAAGTTATTGGTGGTTTACCACTAGTACAAGAGCAAGAGAAGCCAGCTAAACGCGCGCCAAAGAAAGCCAAAAAAAGTGCTAAGTAGAGGTAGCGAGTAATGTTACAGCCAAAACGTACAAAATTCCGTAAAATGCACAAAGGCCGCAACCGCGGTTTAGCGCAAAACGGTAACAAAGTAAGCTTCGGTACTTTCGGTTTGAAAGCTACTGGCCGTGGCCGTATGACTGCTCGTCAAATCGAAGCAGCTCGTCGTGCTATGACACGTCACGTAAAGCGTCAAGGTAAAATCTGGATTCGTGTATTCCCAGATAAGCCAATTACGAACAAACCATTAGAAGTTCGTATGGGTAAAGGTAAAGGTTCTGTTGAATATTGGGTTGCTGAAATTCAACCTGGTAAAGTACTTTACGAAATGGAAGGTGTTTCTGAAGAGCTTGCTCGTGAAGCATTCAACCTTGCAGCGCGTAAATTACCATTCACAACAACTTTCGTAACTCGGACGGTGATGTAATGAAAGCTAGCGAACTAAAAGACAAAAGCGTAGAAGAGCTAAATGCTGAACTTCTAGGACTTCTTCGTGAGCAGTTCAACCTGCGCATGCAAGCAAGCACTGGTCAGTTAGCTCAGACACACACGCTAAGAACAGTACGTCGCGATATCGCGCGTGTAAAAACAGTTATTAACCAGAAGGCAGGTCAATAATGAGCGATAAAATCCGTACTCTTCAAGGCCGTGTAATCAGCGACAAGATGGACAAATCTTTCACTGTTGCTATCGCACGTTACGTGAAGCATCCAGTATATGGTAAATTCATCAAACGTACGACTAAACTACACGTACATGACGAAAACAACACAGCTCAAACTGGTGACGTAGTTACTATTTCTGAGTGCGCTCCTATTTCTAAGACTAAGTCTTGGACTTTAGTAGACGTTGTTGAGCGTCCAAAGAAAGCTTAATTTTTAATTAAGTTTCCTTACTAAAAAGCCCCGGCATCTGCTGGGGCTTTTTGTTTTTAAAATACAGCAATATGCTGATCGAGAGAGTGGCTTTTTAACTTGAGTTCATTAACTCAAGTTTGTTACCGCTATGCCAATTCATTTCTCACATGCTTTAAATAGGCTTGTAGGCTTTCTTGCCAAAGTACCATGGCATCAGTTAATGAGTCCTTCAAAGGTTTGTTATCGAGTAGCCTACGCTCAATTTTCTTAAGTTCTAAACCATAGCGGTTAAAGCCTAGTTGCAAAGCTGTGCTAGCTTGGCGGTGGAGTAGCTTGATACACTGATCTTTATCGTCTTCGACGAGCTGCTGGCAGCGGATCAGTTTGTTTCTAGCTGAGAGTACAAACTCGTTGTAAATTGATGACATCTCATCTTCATTGAATGAACTTACAAGAGTGGCTGCGGCCGTTTCATCATAAAGTGTATCACGCAGTTCTACGGCAATACTTGCTGCTTGATTCGTTTGTGAATCACTGAGCGCTTGGCGTAGTTTTTGCTGCTTTATTGGCTTGCCTACAATGTCTTTAATACCGAGTGCTAAGTACTCTTTAATTTCATCCGGACTAAGGCTTGCGGTAAACGCTAATACAGGGGTTCGTTGGTTTAAATGGTCAATATTTTTTAGCTTTTTCAGCACTTCTTGGCCAGTTAGATCTGGTAAATTCATATCCAATAATACTACATCAAAGTGATGTTTCTGCATCAGTTCAATTGCGCTGGTACCATCTTTAGCAAGCTTAATTTTGTGTTCATCATCGGCCATAAATTCAATGGCAATTTTCTGGTTTAAATCGAGATCTTCAACTAATAAAACATCAAGACCGGTTACGTAATCTTTTGATTGATGGCGTTGTTCAACTAAGCTGAGTTCACCAATAGCAAGAGGAATATCAAAGCTGAAAGTACTGCCTTTATCTAGTTCACTTTCAATAATCAGTTTACTGCCTAATTTTTCGAGTAAACGACTGGTGATCGCTAAGCCAAGGCCCGTTCCGCCTTTTTCTTTACCTGCGCTGCTTTGTACATAAGGTTCTGTTAGGTATGCAATCTCTTCATCTTCAATACCTGGACCTGAGTCTATTACACTAACACGCACAAGGTGATCTAATTGACCTTCATTTAGCAGTTTAACATGGATTTTCACGGCACCGTGGTCGGTAAATTTAATCGCATTTCCAACAAGATTAATAATTACTTGCCTGAGTTTTTGTTGGTCGCAGTAATAACATGCTTGTTCGGGTAGGTTGTAAATAAGTTCAAATTTTAAGTGTTTTTGCTCTGCTAAAGGGCTTAGTAAAAGGCAGAGGTTATTGAGCCAGGTTTTAAACTCTACGTCTTCTTCGTAAAGCGCTTCATCACGTTGGTCGAGGCTTGCATAGTCGAGTACTTTATCTACCAATAGGTTTAGTGATTCAGCTGAGTTAATTATCGCCTCACAGTAAGGCTTATCTCGTGGGTCACTCGACTGATTCATTATTAACTGTGCACTTCCTAAAATTCCATTTAATGGTGTGCGTATCTCATGGCTGATAGTTGATAAGAATAAGCCACGTATTTCTAGATCTTTATGCGCTTTTTCGGCTAATTGGTTTAAGTTTTGTTCGCGACGTTCATTACATAAAAGTGCCATACCTGTTGCGTAAAAGATCGGCGCGATGACGCCATTTATCAACAAAGGGATACTAAACCAATTTGTAGATAGTAGATTAGCTGCAGTGACATTTTCCATCATTACAGTACGGCCTGTGAAAACCGCTAGAAGAATGCTGAGAATTAAAATATAAACAATACTGCCATTTGGGTAACTTTTACGACCATTACGAATGAATAAAGCCAGTAAAAATAGTACCTCAACGATATGTTGAAGGTCTGAAACCAGAATTCGACTACGTAATTCTGCGCTGTCGGAGGCAAGGTAAATTATACTGATAGCTAGTACGACGGTAATAGCAATAAAGGTTTTAAAGCCAACGCATTTGGCATTTAAAAACTGGCAAATAGCGAGTACATGAATAATGGAGGCACTAAAGAGCAACGTATTTGCAATGCCAACACTGGCAATATTATTGATGTGGCCATGTAATGCAAAACTCATTACAGATGCAAACATCACTAAAGGATAGAAAATATAAAGTAAAGTACCCGGAGTTTTTTTATTGGTTCGCCATGTAAGATAGTTAAGAAGGGTCATCACTGCCATCATGGCTGCACTGGCGTAATATAAAGTAACAGAATCGAGCATTGTATTTCCGGTGTTTTGCAATCAGTTTGAGCATAAAGTCAATTGCAGTGTTTAGCAACCAGAAACAAAAACAGACGCGGCTGCGTCTGTTTTAACTAGTAGGATGTTTGGTTTAACGAATTTCGTCTGGAATATTTTGCTGTGCCCAAGACAATAGCTCGATACGGTTACGACATTTAGTTTTTCTAAATGCACTATATAAATGAGTTTTAACTGTATGTGGGCTGATGCTTAAGTCTTCAGCAATTTCTTTATTCTTCGAACCTTTACTCATTAGTGAGATAATTGCTTTTTCACGTTTAGTAAGTTTAACCGGTTCGATATCACCATCTGTCAATTTGTGGAGTGCATCTTTATTGAACTGCAACATACGATTTAGTGCGTTACACATGATATCGCGGCGGTACCATAGTTGATCTTCAAGTAATAAACGAATGCCTTTCATTAACACATCTGCATTATCTGTTGTGTAAAATACACCACGAATACCACTTAATAGAGCACGGTTAGCAAGTTCAGGGTTTTCATCTAAGTTAAACAGTACGATATCGCATTTCATTCGAAGATTAACTAGTTGTTCTTTTAACTTACCCCACGGATCAGTGCTTGAAGTTTCAATAAATAACAAGCGTGTTCCTTCTGGTACTTCAGAGATATCAGTACCAGATGTCACTGCAAGTCCTTGTGTTTTTAACAATGGCTCTAATACGTTTATGCCAATAGTGTTAATTGGCTCTGGATCTAATAATAAAAAGGCTGAACTACTCATATATATACACTCTTGAATAAAGTTGACAGTTAAATCCTATCACGCAATCCACCCCTTTCGTATTAGAAATTTCTGAGAGTTGTGCAGGAAAAGTACAGTTTGTGTGTGTTTTCTGTCAAAAATTACAGTTAGTTAACAAAGTGCAGTATGTTAACTAACTGATATATAA
>NZ_JAKEVN010000160.1:0-6268 GCF_022398505.1 Pseudoalteromonas sp. Isolate3
ATTCTAAAAACTAAATAAGCGTTTTGCTTTGGAGCTTGCTGTGTTAAATAAGTTTGCACTATCGTCACTGGTTATCGGATTAGGATGTTTCATGCCATTACAATCATCATTTGCTGAGTCTGCATTAACTTTAAAACAACAGTTAGGGCAAAAGCTCATGCTCGACCTGCGCTATTACTGTGAGCAAGACCCTGGCGAGCAAAAATGCCGTACACCGGTCACTCAGCTGCCAGCCGATTTAGCCAATATCATCACTAAACATAACATTGGTGGTGTGATTTTATTTGCTGAAAATATCGATACCGTGCCACAGGTGATCAAACTTAATAATGATCTACAAAAAGCTGCTGCTAAGTCTGAGTTAGGCTTACCGCTGTTTATTTCGATAGATCAAGAAGGTGGCCGAGTAGCCCGAATTCCTCGTGATGTAGGCACTTCATTCACAGGTAATATGTCGATTGGCGCAACCTACAAAGAACATGGCACATACTTCGCGACTGAGTCTGCGCGCATTATCGCCGACGAGCTTTTAGCACTGGGTGTTAATGTTAACTATGCACCCACGGTCGATGTAAACATGAACCCAGATAACCCTGTTATTAACGTACGTTCTTACGGTGAAGACCCGCAACTGGTTGCGAAACTAGGTGGTGCACAAGTCGCAGGGTTCGAAAATAACGGCGTTATTTCATCGTTAAAGCACTTTCCGGGGCATGGCGATACTAACGTAGATAGCCACACAGGCTTGCCAAAGGTAATGCATGATAAAGAAACCATTTGGCAGCAAGACCTACCACCATTTAAAGAAATTATTAAGAATCAACAGCCGGGTATGATCATGACTGCACATATCCAATATCCAGCCCTCGATGACACTACGTTTGTCAGTAAAGAAGGCAAAACCATGATCAAACCTGCAACAATGTCGCGCAAAATCATCACCGACTTATTGCGTGATGAACTCGGTTATCAAGGTGTTGTGATCACCGATGCACTTGATATGGCAGGGATTAGCCACTTCTTTGAACCAATTGAAGCAGTGATAAATACCTTTGCAGCGGGTGTTGATATTGCGCTTATGCCAATTGAAATAAGAAGCCCTAAAGACTTGGCGGTACTTGAAGCCCTAATTGACAGATTAGAGCAAGAAGTACAGCGTGGCACTTTAAATGCTGACGAAATGAGTGCTTCAGCAACGCGTATTTTAAGACTTAAAGAGAAGTTTAAACTCACCTCTTCACTTGACGACGAAGCAGCTATCAAAAAAGCGCAGCTTTTACTTGGTGATCAAGGTCACAGAAAAGTAGAAGCCGAATTAGCATTAGCCGCTATCACCGAAGTTAAAAACGAAAAAAATACCCTACCACTCGACATTAAATCAGGCAGCAAAGTGCATATTATTATGCCAGATACCCGCAAGTGCTATGCCCTACAGCAGGCGTTAGTTGATAACACTGATAAGTTAATCAGCTTTAGCTGCACTAGTTTGCAAGGCTATGAGAAGCTTGCCACGTTAAAAGAAATTAACGAAGCCGATATAATCATTGCCGCAAATGCGTCACCAAAACAAAGTGCTGTTGAAGTAGGTGGAATGGACGATTTGGCTGATAACCCAGAGTTTGCAATTGCTAAAGCAGATCAATCTGCGGCATTAGAATCATTGCTAAAACAAGCAAAATTAGCCCATAAGAAGACCGTATTTGTAAGCTTACGTGCCCCTTACGATATTGCTCAATTTGGAAAATTTGGTGATGCTGTACTTGCCACATATGCTTACAATATAGATGTAGATACAGATGAAAAGATTGCTGGTCCTGCATTCACAGCGCTAGCAAAAGTTTTACTAGGGAAGGCCCCTGCTAAAGGGCAGCTGCCCGTTACTATTAATGACCTGAACTGAGTGTTATTGTAGCAACTATGGGCAAGTGTTAACTTCAAGGAGAGTCACATGCAAAAAAATGCATCTTTAACCACTCCTGCGGCTATTCGTAAAATGGTACGTGAGGGTGACTACAGTGGAAATACATCGGGTTTTGCACCGGGTTTTGTGCAAGCAAATTTAGTGATTTTACCTAAACAATATGCGTTTGATTTTTTGCAGTTTAGCCAAGCAAACCCGAAAGCTTGCCCGATTATTGCTACTAGCCGTTTACCGGGCGTTACCGATATGCCAACCGTTGGTGAAGATATAGATATTCGTAGCGACTTCCCTCGTTACCGCATCTTTAAAAATGGCCAAATGGTTGAAGAAGTAACTGATATTACAAGCCATTGGCGCGATGATTTAGTCACCTTTCTAATTGGTTGCTCGTTCTCGTTTGAAGAAGCGCTTATTGCCGCGGGTCTTGAGATCAGAAATATCAGCGAGCAAAAAAATGTGCCTATGTATGTGACCAATATGGCCTGCCAGAGTGCGGGGATTTTCCACGCCAATATGGTCGTTAGCATGCGCCCAATGAAACCTGCAGATGCTATTCGGGCAATCCAAATTTGCAGCCGTTTTCCAAGTGTACATGGTGCGCCAGTGCATTTTGGTGACCCTGTAGCAATTGGCATAAAAGATATTAACAAGCCTGAATTTGGCGATGCGGTTACCATCAAAGCAGGTGAAGTACCGGTGTTTTGGGCCTGTGGTGTTACTCCACAAGTTGCGATTGCCAACGCAGCACCTGATTTTTGTATCACGCATAGCCCAGGACACATGCTGATCACTGATATTCCAAATAGTAAAATGGCAGCGTTATAAATGACGATGAAACTTAATTGCGACCTTGGCGAAAGCTATGGGATGTGGAAAATGGGCTTAGACGAGCAAGTTATGCCACATATTGATATGGCAAACATTGCTTGTGGTTTTCATGCTGGCGATGCCGATGTGATGGCAAACACCCTAGCCCTTGCCAAGCAACACAAGGTAATGATTGGCGCACACCCAAGTTACCCAGATAAGCAAGGCTTTGGTCGCCGTTCTATGGCTATGAGTGAAAAAGAGCTTACCAATTGCCTGCATTATCAAATTGCTGCAATTGATGGTATGGCTGCGGTACATGGCTTAACGCTCGAATACGTAAAACCACATGGCGCCTTATATAACGATATGATGAGTGACGAGCAAACCTTGAATATCGTTATGCGTGCTGTGGCTAGTTATGCAAAGCCACTAAAATTAATGATTTTAGCCACCAACCAAGCAGCCGAACACAAAGTACAAGCAAAAAATCTTCAACTAGAACTCATTCTAGAGGCGTTTGCCGACCGTCAATACACAGACGAAGGTAAACTAGTCACGCGCTCTTTAGCTGGCAGTGTACACGATAAACCAGCGCTAATGGCGCAGGTTAGACAGTTAGTTGAACATGGCACAGTCACAACGCGAAGCGGTCAGCAGCTTGCGCTTGATGCCGATAGCCTGTGTGTGCACGGCGATAATGAAGCGGGTATTGCGCTCATTCAAGAGATCAAAGCACTATGTCAGCAAGCATAAGCGACGCTGCGCTCAGCCAACAAATTGAAACCATGATGGTTGAACAAAACCCGCGTGGTATGCAGCATTTATATGCAAAACAACTAACGGGTACGTATTTACGCGCAGCGAAATACCTTCATCAAGCACAAGGTACTGTATTGATTGGTACAGGCTTTGCAGTCAACAATACCTTCGAAACCGACGGCCCAGTTGGAGCGATTGCACTTTACAAAGTACTCAAAAAACTTGGTAAACAGCCCCTTTTGGTTACTGGCAACCCCCTTTACAGTGCCCTTAAAAAAGACTTCAACTGCTTTGAGCTGCCAATTAATAGCATTGATAATGCCCACACTTTTAGCATTAAAGCCCTTGCACAGCTGAAACCTGATTGTGTTTTATCAATAGAACGCCCGGGGCTGAATCAGCATCAGCGTTATTACAATATGCGCGGTATTGATATTTCTGAGCATTGCGGCTGCTTTGATTTTTTTGTAACAGAAGCACGTTGCCCCACCATAGCGATTGGTGATGGCGGTAACGAAATAGGCATGGGTAACCTTGCACAGCACATGCAAGCGCTAAACATTACTCCTTGTTTAACTCCTTGCGATGAGCTTTTACTCGCCGATGTATCTAACTGGGCGGCGTACGGGCTGATAGCCTTTTTAAGTCGCTGGCATAACACCGATTTGCTGGCTGAAATTGAGCCACTCAATATTTTACATTATCTAAGTGAGCGCGGTAGTGTCGATGGTGTCACCCATAAAAACGAGCTCACCGAAGACGGCCTGCATGCAATGCATGGTCAACAATTAATAACTCGGCTTCGCCAACTTGGCGGCTTTACGACAGAGAATGAGGTTTAACAATGGGCACGGTATACCTAAATGGTGAATACCTTGGCGCTGATGAAGCAAAGATTTCACCAATGGATCGCGGCTTCTTATTTGGCGATGGCATTTATGAAGTGATCCCATCATACCAAGGCAAAATGCTAGGCTTTGGCGCACATATTGAGCGTATGAATAACGGTTTAAACGAGCTTGAAATTAAGCTCGATTACAATGCCGATACGTGGCGTAAAATCTGTAATGATTTATGCGAAAAAAACCAAGGTGACAACCTAGGGATTTATTTGCATGTGAGCCGCGGCGCTGATACAAAACGTGCCCACGGCTACCCAAGCAATATTACTCCGACCGTATTTGCGTTTGCTTTTGAAATTCCGGCAGAGCCAAAAAGCGACATCGATAGCGCAACAACTTACACCGTATCACTTGAGCAAGATCGTCGCTGGCAACGTTGCCATATAAAATCAACGGCACTGCTTGGCAACGTGATCCATTACCAACACGGTGCAGCAGCGGGTAATAAAGAAACCATTCTATTTAATCGTTTAGAAGAAATTACCGAAGCCAGTTCAAGTAATGTGTTTATCGTAAAAGATGGTGTGATCAGCACGCCACCACTTGATAACCAAATTTTACCGGGGATCACCCGCTGGTTAATCCTCAATATTCTTCACAGTTACAGTGATTTTAAAGTGCAAGAGCGCATTATTAGTAAAGAAGAGTTACTTGATGCCGACGAGGTATGGATTACCAGCGCCACTAAAGAAGTTGGCCCAGTCGTAAAAGTAAATGGCAAGTTAGTTGGCGATGGCAAACCAGGTGCAATTTGGCAACAAGTGCAAAGCCTGTTTACCAAGCATAAGTTTGATTACTAATTTAATCGCACTTTAAAAAAACGCCTACTTAAAGTAGGCGTTTTTTTTAGCTATTATTTAATTGCTTATTATATCAAATGGCCAAGCTTGCAGTAGGCCGTCACTGGTTTCTGAATATAGCAGGTTACCATCGTATGCCACACTCAGTACTGACGTACGCTGGCGCTGTTGTTTAGCTTCGTATTCAGCGATTAGTTCACCATCTGCAACGCGATATAAACGCATCTTCTTTTTTGGCGAACCCGTTAATAGCCATTTATCTTGATTAATAAATTGCGATGCGGTGAACTCAATAAAATTAGCGTATGAGGCCACTTCTGATAGTTCTTTTTTATTGGCTAAATCAAAAAATACTCGATCATCAACCGAATCAATTGCAAAGGCCAAGCTCGCTGTATCATTTAAAGTAACGTGATTTACTCTAGTAGCTAAACGCTCTTCAAAGCGAGTGCTGCCATCGCTCGTTGACCAAAGCTTTACGTATTTGTCGCTCGAGCCAGTAAACGCCCACTGACCATCAGCCGATAACGCCACGCTATTAATATCTAAGCGATGAATATCAAAACGCTTAGTATCACCTGTGCGGGTATTTATCACCTCAGCCTTACCGCTACGATAGGCTATAACCAAAGTATCGCCTACAGCTGAAATAGCGATGTCTCTGGCGATTTCTTGCCCAGTGAGCCAAGTGCCAATACTACGCCCGGTGCGAGTATCGTATAAAGTCACTGATAACCGGTTTGAAATGAAAAAACGAGATTTGTTGGCGCTAAAGCCCGCAAGCTCAACATGTTCAGCGCCCTGCCCTGTTATACAATCGTATAGACGCGCTTTTAACTGATTATCCCAAACGCACACCTCAGATTGGGTTGCCACTAACGCGTGACTAGCATCTTCACTAAGCGCCGTGGCACTTAATAGCTCATTGCCATGCGCAAATTCACTACTAGCAGAGGCAGTAAAAACCTCACCTCCACCACAGCCCACAAGGCTTAGTGCAAATACACAGCAAAGAGATTTAAGCAGTTTCGACGTCATGATCATTCTCATTTTTTATAATTATATTGTATAGGAGC
>NZ_JAKEVN010000161.1:0-6238 GCF_022398505.1 Pseudoalteromonas sp. Isolate3
ATAAATTAAGTTAGTATCATTAAACCTTTACAGTCTTACGATTAATCCCATAATCTCGAAGCTTATTTGCTACTGCTGTATGACTTAAACCTAACCGCTTTGCAAGCTGACGAGAGCTTGGATAAGCAGGGTAAAGCTTGCGAAGTAAAGTCGCCTCAAAACGTTTTACCGCTTGGTCTAAGGTTCCTTCAAAGTCAGACTCAAGATAACCTAAATCATGGGTAAACGTTGGTAACTGCAGATGCTCAATACGCAATTCGTTATCATCTAACAACGACACAGCACGATAAATCGCATTTTCTAATTGGCGCACGTTACCTGGCCATGGGTAATCTTGTAAAAAACGTAAACAATCTTCAGACATTACAGGCACAGAATGACCATTTTGCTGGGCATACTTTTGAATAAAATGCTCAGCCAAAGGGCCAATATCTGCTTTTCTATCACGTAATGGCGCAATTTCAAGGGTTAACACGTTAATTCGATAGTAAAGATCTTCTCGAAATGTTCCTTCTTGGACCATTGCAGGTAAGTCTTTTTGTGTTGCTGCAATAATCCTCACATTAACTTTAACTTCGTTTTCATCACCGACCTTACGGAAGGTACCGTCTTGTAAAAAACGTAGTAACTTAGTTTGCAGCTGAGTCGACATTTCACCGACTTCATCTAAAAACACTGTACCACCATCAGCTTGCTCTAGCACACCACGTTTAGGTGCTGCATTCTCTTCATAGCCTGCATAACCAAATAATTCTGACTCAGCGACATCATCTGGCAAAGAAGCACATGATAAAGCGATAAATGGTTTTACTGAACGGTTTGATGCGTAGTGGCAAGCACGGGCGAGTAACTCTTTACCTGTGCCTGTTTCACCAGTAATGAGGATCGGCGCTTCAAGCTGTGCCATTTTGCGTGCTTCACGAACCACACGACGCATTGCAGTACTAAAATTATGTATAGTTGCAAAGCTTTCTTGCCCATAACGGCGAAACGCACTTACTTGCTGACCTAGTCTACTTTGTGATTTGATATTGATAACTGCACCGGCTAACACATCCCCTTCTGCACCTTGTGGTACTGAAATTGGCAGAATATCAGCAATAAAGTCTTCGCCAGCTACTTCGACACGCGTTGTTTGGCCAAGTACTTCTTTACCTTCTAACCAGCGAGTAAAGTTAAAGCCTTTAAGCAAGTTATTTATATTAGCGCCAATAACTTCACTTTCGGATAGTTGTAAGTCGCGACAAGCAGCATCATTACATAAACGCACCCACCCTTTAGCATCAATAGATATAACACCATCAGGTAATGCACGCAGTAATGTATTTAACTCATTATGCTCTCGCTCAGAAGGTAAGAATGCAGTCGTACGAACGTCTTTCACACCATCTATCAAGCGGATAGATGGCATAATTTTTTGGAATTGTTCAAATTCAATAGGCGGAAAGCTGACATACATTCGACAATTAATCGAATCTACTTCGATGCCTTTTAAATCAACTTGGTAACTCACCAAGATATTGAGAATCTCTTGTGCGATACCAATTCGGTCAGCACAGTGGATATCTAAACGCATTACATCCTCAAAAAACGGGAACCTATAGTATGAGAATGATACGCTAACTCCCTGCAACTGGGTAGTCTATTGTAAACAATTTTGGACAAATAACTTAATTAGTCGGGTACTTGGTCCATTCTCCACCATCTAATTGGATGTAAGGCTGCCCTTTTATATACATCATTACCGTATCTTCATTCTCGGCGACCTTGGCTGAAGTTGGTAAATTATCAAGCACTCGGTTAATTGGTACCGTCCCTTTGAACAAGTCAAGCTTCATCGTATTGTTGATTAACTCTGACAGTGAAAAATAACTCATTGTTTCATCGACGACATTCAGCCCCCCATGCTTTATATCAGGGCCGATGAATTTAACCGCAGTTGGCACTGAAACAATTGAAGGGCTCGGAATTTCGCGCAAACCAGAGAATTGTAGTTTATCACCCTGTAAGGCAGCCCCATGCTCTGGTACAACCACCAGCATTACATTTCGACCTTGTGCTTCTAACTCAGTTATAAACTTATCGATATCATTAAATAAGCGCTGTTGTCTAAGCGGATAGCTTTCAAAGCTATTCATACGTTCACGACCAGCAAGTTGATTACCATCGTGTAAGCTAATGGTGTTGTAATAAAGAGCCCTAGGCTGCTGACTTGTACCTTGTTTATTCAACCAGTTAGTGAGTATATCCGCATCAGAATAAATGGGTTTGCCATCAAACCCATATTGCGCAGCACTAAATTGACTAAAATCCAGTTTCGGCACAGAGACACCACCGTATTGTCTGATCAAACCAATAAAGTCATCAAAGTGACCATCGTGGTTAAGAGCAACGCTAGTCTTATAACCAAGTTCTGCAAGATTAGTGAATAACTGACATTGCTTGTCAACAGGTTTAAATAGTTGCTCTTGACTTGTTTGCCCACAACTTGCTCGTAACAAACGAATTGCCGCAGGACCACTGTACGAAGTTGCTGAATTAAATTGGCTAAACAAGATATCAAAATCAGCAAATAAGTTACGTGGCTCAACACCTATCGCTTTTAAATCGGCCGTCGCTAAAGAGCATATATTAAGCACAACAACATCAAATGGTTGACCATTAAATACATCTGGAAACTGGCTTTGTAGTAAGTTCTGTTGCTGGTAAAAGTCTTGAAGCTGTTGGTCGGGTGTCTTTTGTTTTGCAGAATCAGAGACTAAAATAGGTACTTGTTTTTGCATAGTTTGGCTATTAGTTGCCACTTGAGGCATAACCTCATTACCGGTAGCGACTCCCCCTAACCAATACGCATAAACAAAGCCGATGATTGATATACTGGTATAGCGCAACCATTTTACAGTTAACCAATAAAAAACCACCAAAGTGAAAAGTGCCAACACCATATCAAGACTGATGACACGCGCTGTAATTTCAAAAAAATAGCCAATACTGAAATCTTGTACATTACCGGCTTGCTTAGTGAGCCGAGAAATTGGAGGTAACCACGAATCGTAATATAACAAGGCCGCACCTACCACCACACTCACAGCGTGTTTAAAACGAGACAACCATATATGTTGAAAAGAGATAGCTAGAAAAGCAAAAAATGCTAAGTTTGCAATTAAATCAAAAGAAATGTCACCTCGGCTATACAGAACAAACTTAACTAAAAAGTATAAATTCCAAACACCTAATCCTGAAAGCCTCACTTGTTATCCTTCTTGTGTCGTTTTGGCGTATAAGGGGTTAATAATACATGCCTAAATGTTAATTTTCGGTATAGCACTACTGCTTTATTAAACAATGCCTTACCTATATTACTCAATAAAATACCGATAAGCATTGCAACAATAAAAGTGATAAAAAACTGATTTAAGCTCATGATAGATCACCTTTTAAGGTCACTTTTACTGGCTCGGATATTGGTCGAATCACTTTTTTGAATTCCGGTGTCTCTGTATTTAAAGTCGCTATATCTGAACCTTTTGCATCAAAAATATAACTCACATTTTCTTGTAATTGTTGAGTAAAATCAGTTATTTCAACATTTGCAAAATTACGTTGTATACGGCGACATTCTTGCTGAATATAAAAATGATCGGCAATGACATTTTTAGACATAAAAAAGTCACTCACCTGTAATTTAAATAAATGCTTAATCGCACTTTCTACATCATGCTCTCGACAAGCATGCAGATATAGATAAATCGTGCCATCTGCAAAACTAAAAATATCTCCTTCACGTTTCACATGAAATAAATGCAATGGGTGTATAGCATCAATGCGAGGTAAAAGCTCTAGCATAACAAGCACCCCACTTACACCAAGATTTGCCGCAGAATCGCTATGCTTGGTAACCTGCTGTGCAAACTTGGTGATTGGTAGATAGCCTTTTGCTAAGGTATTTTCACTGTATTTCAGAACATCATCAATTGATTTAGGGAGTGGTCTTGAAAATTGAAATCCTTGAATTGACTGAATTTGTGATAGCAAACGCGAAGGCTCAGAATAACTATATAAAATAAGGTTAACCCCTAAAGTTAAAAATAAGCACTCGTCCTGATGACGAATTATGCCATCAACATTTTGAATAACTAATTTCAGTCTGCGTCCACACTTTTTACGCAGAGAAAAGCAGTCTTTAGCTAACACTTTAAGGTCTGTGTAACGAGTAACCGCGAACACTAATGTGGCTGCCTTTTTAGTGAGCCCTTTTGAGTACAAAGTATCGTTATCTTCAATAGTTTTATAAAACACAGGTAGCTTAGTACCCTCAGGTACAGCACTCTGAGTTAGCCAAACTTCATCTTCATCTAAGTCTTGATCTGTTGGATCGGCGACTTCTGTGATCTCTTGCTCTTGTGCAATAACAGCCAGCTGACCATTATGAAGCTGCAAATTAACAGTGCGCCCAACAATGACACCTTCTTTATGGCACCAATAATCATATTCAAGTGTACGAATTGACGCTTCTTGGCTCATATAAATTAGCCCATCAAAAAAACGATTTAATGCTAGTAGCTGGCGCCTTAACTCACTGATGTAGGCTCCTGACATAAAAAAAACTAAAGTGACATTTTTTGACTGCGACAGAGATAAATAGAGTTTCAGTTTTACAGCTAGTTGCTGCTCATTGAGAGAAACCAAATCCTCTGAATCTATATGCACGATAACAGTACTGCTTTTAAGCTGATCATACTGTTTTAACTCGTTAATGACACCGCGAGAAAAATGCAAACTTTTTGCTACATTCTCATTGTAATGTAAATGGAATGGGTGCAGCACCTTTTGTTCGAACAATGAGAACAATACTTCATTACCCTCACCTTCAAAAAACGATTCTACTTGTTCGGAAAGCAAAAAAACCGGGGCTTTATGATTGGTTAATAGGTGCCTTGTTAACTCTAATAGCTGATTATCCAATGGGGCAAGGAAGGCGTAGTTTGCGCCTCGCTTTAGCTCAGAGAAAGTTCCGTTTAGTCCTGTAATATTTAAATGAGGCACCAACAAACCCTTAAAAAAGATACTTTAGTACTAGTTTTAAGTGCTATTCTATATATAATGCAGCCAGTGTCTATGAATTATAAACATTTTAATCTAATTTTTTCTCATTACGGTTTTTAGATGAATGACTTTGCAGTAAAAAAATCAAATACGTTAACTCAATACGACATTGAAGAGCTAGTTCGCCAATTTGGCGGCAAGGAAACGGATTATGTTGAAATTGTTGATGTTGAAAAAAATCGCAAAACGATTGAAAAGTACCCTTTGCTTAACGATATCGCATTAGCAACAACACAAACACAGAGCACGAAAAAAGTTAACAAAAACGCAATAAAGAATCATAAATGAAACGAGTTTTCTTGAAAGGTATTAAAGGTGGCACTGGTACAACATCTATTGTGGCCAACCTTGCTTGTGCTTTGAGAAAATCAAATGTGCCTGTGTATGCCATCGATTTAGATCCAAAAGGCGACTTAGGCCTACATCTTGGTCTTGCGTGGGAGCATCAGCTAGGCTGGAGTGATTACCCAAACTTTGCCTCTGCATGTGAGCAGTTTCACCAAGATAACGATGGTGTAAAGTTTTTACCCTATGGCAGCCGCTCGAACTTAGGATTAGACTTTTCAAGCATCATCGACAGTTGTCAGCAACTTAATGACAGCGATGACAGTTGGTTTGTATTTGATTGCCCTGCTCATGTTGATGCACTTAGATACCCACTTCATAAAGACGACATATTCCTTGAGATTATTAATTGTGATGCCATTTGCCACAGCTTTGCTTTCAAGCGTCTCAACACATTAAAACAAGCTGAATCATCATGGCAGCATTATTTTTTAACAAATAAATATAATTCAGCCTCTGAGCTTGAATCAGATTTATTGCAACTTTGGCAAACTGAATTGCCATTAATTGCTCCTTTATATATCAATAGAGATGAAGTTATCAAAGAAGCCACTGCGTTTCGTAATGTGGCAATTAATTGTGCGCCATATAGCGTTGCCAATGACGATTTTGAAACGCTAGCTGGTTGGCTTGTAAGCCGTGCGAGTCAGAATGAGTAATAATACAAGTTCAAACGGGGTTTCGCATCGCCTGCTCAAGGGCCTTTTAAGTTTGTTTTTAACGAAACAACTTGTGCGCTTTGTATTTATTAAATTTTATAGTTATTACAATCAGCATAAAATGAGCT
>NZ_JAKEVN010000162.1:0-6215 GCF_022398505.1 Pseudoalteromonas sp. Isolate3
ATATTACATGTGATGCATTGTAGGCATCACCACTGTATTAAGGATGTATAATGCCAGTTATTACCCTCCCTGACGGCAGTCAGCGTAGTTTTGAAAACCCAGTAAGCACATATGACGTAGCAAGCGATATCGGTCCCGGACTTGCCAAAGCAACCATTGCCGGTCGAGTTAATGGTAGCCGTGTTGATGCATGTGACTTAATCACCGACGATGCGCGATTAGAAATTATCACAGCAAAAGATGATGATGGTTTAGAGATCATCCGTCACTCGTGTGCGCACCTTATTGGTCATGCGGTTAAGCAGCTTTTCCCTGAAGCAAAAATGGCAATCGGTCCGACCATCGATAATGGTTTTTATTACGATATCGATATGGAACATTCTTTAAGCCAAGATGATTTAGATGCTATCGAAAAGCGTATGCTTGAGCTTGCAAAAACAAACTACGACGTTGTTAAAAAGACCGTAAGCTGGCAAGAAGCACGCGATACTTTTGAAGCGCGTGGTGAAACATATAAGATGGAAATCTTAGACGAGAACATTGCAAAAGATGACCGTCCGGGTTTATACCATCACGAAGAATACATCGACATGTGTCGTGGTCCACACGTACCAAATATGAAATTCTGCCAACACTTTAAAATTATGAAAGTGGCAGGTGCTTATTGGCGTGGTGACTCAGAAAACAAAATGCTGCAACGTATCTACGGCACAGCATGGGCAGATAAAAAGCAACTTAAAGCATATTTAAAACGCTTAGAAGAAGCTGAAAAGCGTGACCACCGTCGTATTGGTAAAGCACTTGATTTATGGCACTGGCAAGAAGAAGCTCCAGGTATGGTGTTTTGGCACAATGATGGCTGGAGTATTTACCGTGAACTAGAAGACTTCGTTCGTGAAAAGCTACGTGAGTACGATTACGAAGAAGTAAAAGGCCCGTTAATGATGGACCGTGGTTTATGGGAAAAATCAGGTCATTGGGACAAATACGCAGATGCGATGTTCACAACTGAATCTGAAAAGCGTGAGTATGCAATCAAACCTATGAACTGCCCAGGTCACGTACAAATCTTTAATCAAGGTTTAAAATCATACCGTGATTTACCATTACGTATGGCTGAGTTTGGTTGTTGTCATCGTAACGAACCATCAGGAGCACTTCACGGCTTAATGCGTGTGCGAGGGTTTACACAAGATGATGCGCATATCTTCTGTACAGAAGAGCAAATCATGGATGAAGTTTCTGCATGTATTAAAATGGTTTATGACACATACGAAACGTTTGGCTTTGAGAAGATTGTTGTAAAACTTTCTACTCGTCCAGAAAAGCGTATCGGTGAAGACGAAATGTGGGATAAAGCAGAGCTTGCGCTTGCTGAAGCACTTAAAGCAAACGACATTGAGTTTGATTACCTACCAGGTGAAGGTGCATTCTACGGTCCTAAGATTGAGTTTACACTTTATGACTGTTTAGATCGTGCTTGGCAATGTGGTACAGTGCAGCTAGACTTTGCATTACCGGGTCGTTTAGGTGCAACTTATGTTGCAGAAAACAATGAACGTCGTACACCTGTAATGATCCACCGTGCTATTTTAGGTTCAATTGAGCGTTTCATCGGTATTTTAACTGAAGAATATGCTGGATTGTTCCCAACATGGCTTGCTCCTAAGCAAGTAGTGATCATGAATATCACGGATAAACAAGCTGATTATGTGCAAGAAATTGTACAAAAATTAAATAAACTTGGAATTAGAGCCGCTGCTGACTTGAGAAATGAGAAGATTGGCTTTAAAATCCGTGAACATACGTTAAAGCGTATTCCTTACTTACTTGTTGTTGGCGATAAAGAAGTTGAACAGCAAGAGGTGGCAGTACGTACTCGCACAGGTGAAGACCTAGGCAAATTTAGTGTTGATGATTTTATCGCTAAAGTAAGCGAAGAAATTAAAAATCGACAATAAATCATGAGCGTGTAGGGCATAACAAACAGCCAACTACACGCTTTTTATTTTATATTCTTGGAGGATCGTACCATTAGAGGCGGCAAGAAAGGGCAACAAACAGCTCAAAAAAATCGTATCAACGAAGATATTACAGCTAAAGAAGTTCGTTTAATTGGCATTGACGGTGAACAAGCTGGCATCGTGTCATTAAAAGAAGCACAAGCTATGGCTGATGATGCGGGTGTAGATCTTGTAGAAATCAGTCCTAATGCTGAGCCACCTGTTTGTAAGGTTATGGACTACGGTAAGTTCATCTTTGAAAAAAGCAAAGAACTAAAAGAACAAAAGAAAAAGCAAAAGCAGATCCAGGTTAAAGAAATCAAATTCCGTCCGGGTACGGATGAAGGTGATTACCAGGTTAAGCTTCGCAACTTACGCAAGTTCTTAGAAGCGGGTGACAAAGCTAAAATTACTATCCGTTTCCGTGGTCGTGAAATGGCTCACCAAGAAATTGGTATTGAATTATTAAACCGAGTTAAAGCTGATTTGGAAGATGTTGCACAAGTAGAGTCTTTCCCAAATCGTGTTGAAGGTCGCCAGATGGTTATGATGATGGCGCCTGTTGCTAAAAAGCAATAAACGCGGTATATTACGCACCGATTTTATTTCAGGTCTGCAAGTAACAGTTTTCTGTTCACCTGAAATAACCGGTTTAAGTAAGGTTGCACTGCTTTTGTAGTGAACCTTCACCGGACTATGGCAGTAAGTTAGGCCTTTAAAGAAGAGCTATTTTATATCTCTCGCCTGCTTGCTAATGTTTAAGCAATACATTTGGAGTTATTGCAATGGCTTATAAGCTAAAAACTCACAGAGGCGCTGCTAAGCGTTTCAAGAAAACTGCTTCTGGCGGTTTCAAGCGTAAACAAGCGCATCTTCGTCACATTCTGACTAAGAAAACTTCTAAGCGTAAATTACACTTACGTCCTAAGATGATGGTTCATAAGAATGACCATGGTCTAGTTTCACGTATGTTACCATTCGCTTAATAGGAGTCTTCAGAAATGGCAAGAGTTAAACGCGGTGTTATCGCACGTGCACGTCACAAAAAAGTTTTAAAGCAAGCTAAAGGTTACTACGGAGCACGTTCACGTGTTTACCGCGTAGCTTTCCAGGCAGTTACTAAAGCGGGTCAATACGCTTACCGTGACCGTCGTGCTAAGAAACGTACTTTCCGTCAACTTTGGATTGCACGTATCAATGCAGCTGCTCGTCAAAACGGTCTTTCATACAGCCGTTTTATCAATGGTCTTAAAAAGACTTCTGTAGAAATCGATCGTAAGATTCTTGCAGATATCGCTGTTTATGACCAAGTTGCATTCGCAGCGCTTGTTGCAAAAGCAAAAGAAGGCCTAGCGGCTTAATTTCGCTTTTCATAAAGTTTAAAAAGGAGCCTAGCGCTCCTTTTTTTGATCTTATTCCAATCCGCTTAATTAAGTAGTCTATTTTGAGGCAATAAAACCTCGTTGATAACAAGGCGGAAATTTCGTTATTTAGTTGTTCTAAATGAGAAATTTTTAACGAAGTTAGCGACAGGTTTAATCCCGCAAAATGATTAAGTATTATTGCGGGTTGGTATTAAATAATATTCATAAGTAACATCGATTCTGCATAGCGTATGTCGTTTGCTCCATTTTTTTGTTGAATCACCGCAGTTTACGCAATCCCTTCAGATTAGTTGTTATAATTTCCACAAAGAATAAGTACCGCACTTGAGAGTGATATGTTTGCGAGTTTAGTGTTTTTATCTGCTGCAGTAACTTTAGACAGCCACTTACCCCCATTGTTACCATGGCAAGGTGACAGTGTGTCTTTGATGCAAGAAAAAGGGCCATTGACCACAGATTTTGAATTAAGTGAAGGCACTTTATCACCAAATTATGCTGACACTATGGCATTTGTTGATCGCCTTGTTGCGGCAAATCCAACACAGTTCAAAGTCACGACTATTGCAAAGAGTAGCTCTGACCGTGCGGTCAAGATGTTAGTGGCGAATGAGCAAGGCTTATTTGATGCGAAACAACTCGTAGCAGATACAAAACCAACCATTTTGATTCAAGCAGGTATTCACAGCGGTGAAATTGATGGCAAAGATGCCATGTTTATGCTTTTACGCGATATTGCGACAGGTAAACGCCGCGATATTTTGAGCAAAGTAAATATTCTGTTTATCCCTATTTTAAACGTTGACGGTCATGAACGTAGAAGCAAATATAACCGTATAAATCAGCGTGGTCCTATAGAAATGGGTTTTCGGACAAATGCACTAAATTTAAACTTAAATCGAGATTACACAAAGCTTGATACGCCAGAAGTACGTGGCGTGATGAAAGCTATTAATCAATTTAAACCCGATTTATATGTGGATATCCATGTAACCGACGGCGCTGATTATCAATATGATGTGACCTACGGTTACAACCCCGTTTTTTCCAGTGAGTCACCAAGCGTTTCTGAAGCGTTAGATAACCTTTTTAAACCAGTAATAGACGCAAAGCTTGAAAAAGCAGGCCATATTCCAGGTCCGCTAGTTTTCGTTATGGATAAGCGTGAGTTTAAAAAAGGCTTAGCTGGTTGGGTCGCTACTCCGCGTTTTTCAAATGGCTGGGGGGATTTACGTTCACTGCCAACCATCTTAGTTGAAAATCATTCATTAAAACCCTACAAGCAACGTGTTTTAGGTACCTATGTTTTTATTGACGGTACGATTGATGCTTTAGCAGCAAACGATAAAGCGCTTAATGAAGCTGTTAAAAAAGAGCTTGATTTTAAGCCAACGCAATTAGTCGTTGAGCGTGGTTATGCGAAAGAGCCAGATACTATCGAATTTAAAGGTATCGCTTATTCAAGAACAGAAAGTGCATTGTCAGGGCAGCCTGAAGTTAAATATTTAGGTGAAGCTAAAAACTATGACGCATTACCAATTTTTTGGCAAAAAGACGT
The DNA here is from genome assembly GCF_022398505.1 of Pseudoalteromonas sp. Isolate3. Lineage (NCBI taxonomy): Bacteria > Pseudomonadati > Pseudomonadota > Gammaproteobacteria > Alteromonadales > Pseudoalteromonadaceae > Pseudoalteromonas > Pseudoalteromonas sp. Isolate3. The sequence goes on from NZ_JAKEVN010000162.1 coordinate 4,944, forward strand.
TAAAAAGACCGTTAATGTTCCTACAGCGTTTTATATTCCGCCTGCATACAGTCAATTGGTTGCAAAGCTTAAACTTCATGGTATCGACGTAACGACACTGAATGAAGCTATTTCTGAACCATTAACGCAAGCAAGCGTTGCTGATTATTCATTTGCAAAAACGCCTTTTGAAGGACGTTTTCGCGTAGAGGCAACATTTGATTACAATACAGTTGAAAATATCGATATAACAGGCTGGTATAAAGTCTCAACGGATCAGTCCTATTCTGAACTGGCAACGCACTTGTTACATCCTGAAGCGCCTGATTCATTTTTTGCGTGGGGTGAGTTCAATACTATTTTTCAGCGTACCGAGTATGTGGAAAATTACGCTTTAATGCCGTATGCACGACAAATGTTAAAAGATAAGCCAGCACTAGCTTTAGAGTTTGACAAAAAAATTCGTGAAGATAAAAACTTTGCAAAAGATGCAGATGCTCGTTTGCATTGGCTTTATGAGCGTACACCATTTTATGATCAAGGCTATTTAAAATATCCAATTTTAATGACGTTTGAGCAGTTACAAAAAGGACAATAACATGAAAGTCATAACTGTTCCTGTCACTGGTTTTGCCCAAAACTGTCGAATTATTATTTGTAAGCAGACAAATAAAGCAGCTTTAGTTGACCCAGGTGGTGATGCAGAAAAGCTACAAGCTGAACTTGCAGCTTTAAATTGTCAATTAGAGGCAATTTATTTAACACATGGTCACTTAGACCATGTGGGTGCTGCAAAGCAACTCGCAGAGCACTTCAGTGTTGATATCATTGGCCCACATTTAGATGATAAATTTTGGTTTGATGCCTTACCCATGCAAGCACAAATGTTTGGTTTTACGGCGATTTCGCCATTTTATCCAACGAAGTGGCTAAATCATGGTGATACAATCACAGTGGGTGAACTTGAATTATCAGTACGCCATTGCCCAGGGCATACGCCTGGTCATGTTGTTTTTTATCACCAAGGTTCAGAACAAGTGATAGTGGGTGATGTGATTTTCCAAGGCTCTGTTGGTCGTACTGATTTTCCGAAAGGGGATAGTGCGCAATTAATCGAATCAATTAATTCTGAGATCTTATCATTCTCAGATGAGGTTGCTATTTTGCCAGGCCACGGTCCGAATACCACCGTAGGGCATGAGCGAAAAACAAATCCATTTATTAGTGGACGTTTTGGTTAATGCCAACTCGTAATATTTGCTAAGTACTTTATTAAATGGGTTGGTATAAAAT
>NZ_JAKEVN010000163.1:0-6201 GCF_022398505.1 Pseudoalteromonas sp. Isolate3
TACTTAATTAAACGAGTTGCTATTCAGACATAAAAAAACCTGCTTCTAAGCAGGTTTTTTTATGTCTGAATTTAATACTCAATTAGCTATTTGATTCAGCGAATTCTTTACACGCAGCAGTGTCTTCACATTCACCGTATAGGTAAAGAGAGTGGTTTGTTAGTTTGATGCCATTCTCTTTGGCGATCTCTTCTTGACGACGTTCGATAGTGTCGTCTTCAAACTCAACAACCTTACCACATTTAAGGCAAACTAAATGATCATGGTGAGTGCTACCCGATAATTCAAATACTGATTTTCCGCCTTCGAAGTGGTGGCGAGATACAATACCTGCATCATCAAATTGATTTAGAACACGGTAGACAGTTGCAAGACCAATCTCTTCGCCTTTGTCTAAAAGAATTTTATAGACATCTTCAGCGCTGATGTGTTGGTTGTCTGGAGATTGTAAAATCTCTAAAATTTTAATACGAGGCAGTGTTACTTTTAACCCTGCTTTTTTTAATTCCAAGTTGTGATCAGTCATTCAATCTGTCTCAATTTTATTTAGTTATACTAGGCATCATTAAGATGCACACGACACATTAGCAACTGTTAGAATAACGTGCCTAGTTACTAAGTGCAAAGAACAATTCGTCTTGTTGCTGTTTTTTTGAACAAAAATGAACTGGTTGTGCATCTTTACATCAGCTAGTAAATGCGAGTAGTACTTGTTATTAATCAGCAAGTTCTGCTAAACACATTTCTTCATAAACCTGAGCACACCAGTCTTTAACACGCTTTTCTGTAAGTTCTGGTTGACGGTCTTCATCAATACCTAAGCCAACAAAATTGCTGTCATCTATAAGAGCTTTTGATGCTTCAAAGTCATAACCTTCTGTAGACCAATGACCAACAACGATTGCACCACGCTCAGTTACGATATCGTTGATCATACCCATTGCATCTAAGAAGTATTCAGCATAGTCTTCTTGGTCACCGCAGCCGAAGATAGCTACTAGTTTACCTTCAAAGTCAACTTCTTCTAATTCAGGGAAGAAGTCATCCCAGTCACATTGAGCTTCACCGTAGTACCAAGTTGGAATACCGAATAACAATAAATCGAATTCAGCAATCTCTTCTTTTGAACTTTTTGCAATGTCATGAACTGCAACTAGCTTTTTACCTAATTCCTTTTGAATCATTTTAGCTACGTGTTCAGTATTGCCTGTGTCACTTCCGAAAAAAATACCTACGCTTGACATGGATTTAAAACCTTCTATCTATCAATAGCCAATCTTTCTTGTAAAATTGTTTCAATCAACGCGCTACGGCTAATATTCTGCGCATCTGCCATATCGCTTAATGCTTGATATAACTGTGATGAAACCTTAAATTCTACACGCTTTAAACCACGTGCTTTATCTCGCTTTATTTGATTACGTTTATTTACTTTTAATTGCATGTCACGAGGTAGGGGATTCGTTTTAGGTCTACCTGGACGTTTTTCGTATTCAAATAAATCGGGTGTTGTTCTATCTGTTTCTGACTTTGCCATGTCTAGCCCACACCTGCGCCTTGCCAGAAGACTTGAATAAGCCCTTTCGCTATAAACCCAGAACAGCCTAAAAATAGCACTAACCAAACGATGTATCGGCCAAATCGTGGTACATCACCTTTTTTAAGGACATCTTGAATTGCCATTCCAATAAAAAAGAAAATACCAGCTAAGCCAAAATACAACCCTAAGGTATCAAATTCGTTAATTAACTGACTGACCATCAACGTATAAACCTTTAAATTAAACGGCGCGTACTATAGCACAAAAATTTGTAATAATTTAGTGCGCACGATCAAAAACAGCGAATTTTATCAGCGCAATTATTGTGCTAAAAAATCACTGATTGCTTTATTAACGGCAAGTGGTTTTTGCGCATGTAGCCAATGACCTGCACCATGAATAATTTTTGCTTTAGCATTAGGAAATAAAGCCATAATTGCGGGTCGATGCTCAGCTAAAATGTAATCTGAATCATTACCTTTGATGAACAAAGTATCACATAAACAAGAATCATTTTCACCAACTCGCGCTAAAATATTTTCATACTGCTGATATAAAACCGCTAAATTAAAGCGCCATTGGTATTTGCCTTCGTCATTCTTAGCAAAACTTTTCAATAAAAACTGACGGACACCCATCTCATCAATGTGTTTTGCAAGAATCTCATCAGCGGTTTTTCTATCAGTTACATTTGACTCTGCCACCTCATTGAGGCCTGAAAAAATAGCGCTATGACGGGGGGCATTGGCAACAGGAGAAATGTCTAACACCACAAGTTTATCGATGAGCGACGGATGATTAAGTGCTAATTGCATGGCAACTTTACCACCCATTGAATGCCCAATGATGTGAGCCTTACTTATATTTAAATGTTTTAGTAATTCACTAACATCATTAGCCATTGCGTGATAATTCATTGTATCACTGTGAAAAGATCTACCGTGGTTACGTAAATCAATATTGGTAACCCGGTAATTTTCAGCTAAGGCTTTTGCAATTACATTGAGGTTTTCAAGCGAGCCAAACAAACCATGGATCAATACAACGTCTGAACCTTGACCCAATTGTTGGTAGTTTAATAGCATTTTCAACTCCTAATTTTAATGGCAGTATTTTGCCTAGTGAAATTACAAAATGCAAAACATAGAGAATTGCTGCGAGCTTAGGTATAATCATTGAGAACTTTTAAAATGTGACCCGTAAAGACAGGAATAACATGAAAAAAATCGACATAGACGACGAGTTATATCAATACATTGCAAGCAACACGCAAAGTATTGGTGAAAGTGCATCAACCATTTTACGTCGTTTATTAAACCTCTCTGATGGCGCCAATGCCCCAGTTGAAACAACTACTAAAACTGAACAAGAACACCCAGTTGTTGAAGTAAAAGAAGAAGCAAAACAAGAATCAAGTCTCGAACCAAGCGACGAAAATGTTGACGAGGCTGCTGAAACTGTCACAGCATCGACACAAGTGAAAGGTAATGTGTTTAATGTATTAAACAAAGAAGAGCTAGCAATGCAAAAAGGTGTTGTTGGTCGATTCTTATTTATACTTGCTGCTTTATACAGAACGCATAAGAAAGATTTTGCTAACGTACTTGAAATTAAAGGCCGTGACCGTGTTTATTTTGCTACAAGCAAAGAAGCACTTCTTGAAAGCGGTAGCAGCATGAATCCAAAAAATATCACTGATACTGAGTATTGGGTGATGACAAATTCAAATACAACCAGAAAAAAAATGATGCTTCACGAAGTGGCACTGTGCTTAGGCTATAGCGCGGATGAAGCAGAAAAAATTCGTGATTACTTATAATCCATAAGGAAATAATATGGCGATTCATCCTGATGCAGGTAAACCTGCACCGCAATCAAGCTTAGTGAATGTACCAAAACTGATCTCGGCTTATTACTTAAATGAACCTGATCTGGAACAAAATCCAGAGCACTGTGTTGCTTTTGGTACTTCTGGCCATCGTGGTTGTTCGTTCGATGTAAAATTTAATGAATCGCATATTTTAGCGATCACACAAGCAATTTGTGATTACCGTAAAGAAAATAACATTTTTGGCCCACTATTCCTTGGTAAAGATACCCATGCATTGAGTGAAGCCGCTTTTAACTCTGCAATTGAAGTACTTGTTGCAAACGAAGTACAAGTCATCGCACAAGAAAATGATGATTACACACCAACTCCTGTAATCAGTCATGCTGTTGTTTGTCATAATAAAGAAAACCCAAATGAATTAGCAGATGGGATTGTTGTAACACCTTCACATAACCCGCCAGAAGACGGTGGCTTTAAATACAACCCACCAAACGGTGGCCCTGCTGACACTGATGTGACTAAATGGATTGAAGACAGAGCGAATCAATTACTTTTAGAAGATTTAGTTGAAGTAGAGTTATTCCCTTATGCTAAAGCATCACGCTCGGGCTTTATTAAGTACCAAGATTTAATTACACCATACGTAGATGATTTAGTTAACATCGTTAATTTAAAAGCAATCAGCGATGCAAAAATCAAAATAGGTGTGGATCCTTTAGGTGGTTCAGGTATCAATTTTTGGCCTGTAATTGCAGAAAAATATAATTTAGACATAACGGTCGTAAATAAGTCTGTTGATCCAACGTTCTCGTTCATGCCTTTAGATAAAGATGGCAAAATTCGTATGGATTGTTCATCTCCTTATGCAATGACTAACCTTATTGCGCTAAAAGATGACTATGATATCGGTATTGGAAATGACCCAGATTACGACCGTCACGGTATAGTGACACCTGATGGTTTAATGAACCCAAATCACTTTTTAGCAGTTGCAATTGACTATTTATTAAATAACCGTAACTGGTCAAAAGATGTTGCTATTGGCAAAACCCTAGTATCTAGCGGCATGATTGATAAAGTGGTTACTCGAAATAACCGTGAAGTAAAAGAAGTACCTGTAGGCTTTAAATGGTTTGTTGAAGGTCTAAGCAAAGGTACTCTCGCTTTTGGTGGTGAAGAAAGTGCAGGGGCGTCTTTTTTACGCTTCGATGGTACCGTGTGGAACACTGATAAAGATGGCTTTATTTTAGGCTTACTAGCTGCTGAGATTTTAGCGGTAACGGGTAAAACACCGTCACAGCTTTATAAAGAGCTTGAACAAGAGTTCGGTGCACCTATTTACAAGCGTATTGATGCCCCCGCTGATGCGCAGCAAAAATCACGTTTAAAAGCGTTATCAGCAGACGATGTAAAAGCAAACACGTTAGCAGGCGATGCAATTACACAGAAGCTAACCCATGCACCGGGTAATAATGCGGCTATTGGTGGTTTGAAGGTTGTTACCGAAAACGGTTGGTTCGCTGCTCGTCCATCGGGCACTGAAGACATTTATAAAATTTACCTTGAATCATTCAAAGGTGAAGAGCATCTAGCATTATTAGAAAAAGAAGCGAAAAAGCTGGTTGATTCAGTAATTAGCTAAATTCTTTTTTACCCTTTAAAACGGCTGAGATTCTCAGCCGTTTTTGTATTCTACTCTCACGTATTTTTAGGATAGAACTATGAGCTATTCAACTCCTTCATATCTCCAAAAATTAAAAAGTACTGGCGACTTTTTAACACTAACCCGAAACAATGAATTTTCACTAGATTCTTGTGTTTTTAACCTTGAAAACGGCACTGATGTTACAGTTCACGATACTGGCATCATAGAGTTTCAACCAAAAGAGCAAACAAACAAAGATATTGTACTTTCGAGTGCGGTGCACGGTAACGAAACAGCACCAATTGAAATCTGTGACCAATTAATCAAGGCAATCATTACACAAGAACTTGTACTTAAACAGCGTGTATTGTTTATTTTTGGTAATCCAAAATCGATAAATATCGGTAAACGCTTTGTTGATGAAAACTTAAATCGTTTATTTAATGGTCATCACACTGTTGAGGGGGTTGATTCAAATCCTGAGCGAGTTCGTGCAAAGCTACTTGAAGATGTAGTTTCTGATTTCTTTGCAAGAGGCAACCAAGGTAGTGAACGTTTTCATTATGACCTACATACTGCAATTCGAGGCTCTAAAAATGAAAAGTTCGCTGTGTATCCATTCTTACATGGTAAACCTTGGAAAAAATCACAGCTGCAATTCTTACTTAGCTGTGGTGTAAACACTGTATTAATGATGAAATCAGCGGCAACAACTTTTAGCTACTACTCATCGTTTGTACATGGTGCTGATTCATTTACCGTAGAGCTTGGTCAAGTAAAGCCATTTGGCGAAAATGATATGTCACGATTTGAGAAAACCAAACAAACATTAATTGCATTAATTAGTCAGGAAACTGTTAATTACAAAGAATTTAATGCAGGGGATTTTGAGTTGTTTTCAGTTTATAGAACAATAAACCGTACTTGCGAAGATTTTAGTTTCCCATTTGCTGATGATGTCGAAAATTTCACCGGTTTTGCAAAGGGGGATTTATTAGCAACTGATGGTCAGACCAGATATGAAGCGGAAGTGGACGGCGAAGCTATTATCTTCCCAAATGCTGATGTAGCCTTAGGTCAACGTGCTTTACTTACAGTTGTACCAATGCAAGTTGATAGCAACTTTATTTAAAATCTCTGCATTATCACCCGCCGATTTTTAGTTAACTATATGATAATAAAGAA
>NZ_JAKEVN010000164.1:0-6199 GCF_022398505.1 Pseudoalteromonas sp. Isolate3
TTACTCTTCATTGGCCTTTTTATTTTTAAAAACATTAAATATCAAAGTGTTAAAGTGTTTTTTGAGAGCCACTTTTTATTAAAAACCCCATTTTTATAAATTCATACCCTACCTTTTGCCTAATCGTGTTTTGCAGTTGGCTGCTTTACCCTAACTGCATAATAAAAACTCACACAATTTTTCAAGATAGGTAGTAGGAGAACTCATGAATACGAGGCAGCAATCAGCGTCTGCTGAACAAGGATCGGATGCTCATACCGACCAGCAAAGCTATCAAGCTCTTCATAAACCCAGCAGTGAATTTTCGAGTCGTGACGAATACCTTGAACACGAATTACAAATTATGCAGCCCAAGCGCTGGCGTCCTAACTTACCATTTCGTGATTATCGGTTTGAATTAGAAGACTCTATCCCAGCCATGGCAGGCACCATAGGCAAGGTGGTAATGGTGGGTGCTATTGCTGCAACATTTGCAGCGCCTCTGGGCCTAGGTGAAGGTTTTATTTTAGAAAACGTGCGTTATGAGCTGTTAATTGTATCGATCTTCATTTTACTATTTTCGGGCTTCTTTTTACCAACAGCAAACTTAGCGGGTACGCATGGACCGCTTATTCCTTTGATCCCGATTGTTGTTGCAGCGGGTGGTCACCCAATGGCCTTTGGTTTACTGATAGGGGCGTTTGGTCTGTTACTCGCGCTTAGTAAAGGGGGGAGTTTACTGGCGGGATTAACTAGCCGAGGAGTGTGTGGCGGTTTATTGCTCTACCTTGGTTTTATTGGCACGATTTCGCAGGTTAAAAAGCTATTTGCATGGGCTGAAAGTATTGATATGACCCATATTGCTTTCATTGTGATCTTGTCGACTATCGTGTTGTATGCCTTACTTGAGCACTACAAAAAACGTTGGTTAGCTGTGCCATTAAGTTGCTTACTTGGCGGGTTAATCGCATTTTTACTGGGAGCACCGTTTGAGTTTAAAACAGCACCGGGCTTACCAAATATGAACCCGATGTATTGGTGGGGTGAAAATACTGGTTGGATGTTGGGTTTGCCTACACTTGAGAGCTTTGTGGTGGTATTACCATTTGCGGTGCTTGCGGTTGCGATGTGGTCACCTGACTTTTTAGGGCATCAAGTATTCCAAAAAATTAGTTACCCTGAGCGCACTGAAAAAGTACAAATGAACATTGACGATACTATGTTTAGCGCTTCAATCCGCCAGACTTTTGGTTCATTGTTAGGTGGCTCTAACTTTACCTCTTCATGGGGAACCTACATTGTACCTGCAGCCATTGCTAAGCGCCCAATTCCTGCAGGGGCGGTGTTAACTGCATTATTTTGTATCATTGCCAGTATTTGGGGCTACCCAATGGATTTAGCAATTTGGCAACCCGTATTATGTGTAGCCTTGATTGTTGGTGTGTTTATCCCACTTCTTGAAGCTGGCATGGAAATGACCCGCGAAGGTAAAACCACGCAATCGGCCGCTATTGTGGTATTTTCATCGACTTTAGTGAATCCTGCATTTGGTTGGTCATTAACTATGTTGCTAGACAATCTGGGCTTAATTGGTTGTAAAGAGCGAAGCTCTGAATTATCCCCAATGAGTCGTTGGATCATTCCATTAATAATGTTTATTATTTTAACAAGCGTGATGGCAATGGTAGGTATGCTGCCAGGTATCCCTGCGTTAATGGCAGACTTTAGGCATTAATATAGATTAGGGTAAGGTGATAAACACCTTACCCTTTTTAAAGCTCTTATTTAAACTTAACTGTTTTTTCGCTGCGGGTGTAAGTACGGGTATCGGGTTTTGTCCATTGACCCTTTTTAAGGTAAGAGGTCGATACCACAAAGCTATTGTTTTTAAACTCGCTTGTCGATTTCACCTTGGTGATCCCTTCTTTGCTGCCTGTCACATTTTCATAAGCAACAAACTGAGTTGGGCTAAGTACATTCATTGTGCCTTGGGTATAAAAACCTGCCGTAGTGAAGTAATAAAACACCAAAGACTGCTTCTTATTGTCCCAAAAAATCATCGACTCACCACCATATTCACCTTCATTGATAGAGTGAATGGTTTTAATGGCGGTGCCATTGAGCGCGCGTTGCCACATACTCACATCCTGTACCGCAGGTTTACCAGCTGCGACATTAAAGTCAGACTGCCACGTGCCTAAATAAGGCTCAAACACTTTTAGCTTGTCATCAAGTTGTTGCTCTGCTGCCATAACAGAAAGCGAACATAGGCAGATTGATAGTAAAAGTGATTTGAGGTATGCCATAATAACGCCCCGATATAATTTAATTTATTTTGCAAAGTATAGGTGATAATTCTTTGATTAAGAAAACATTAGTTACATTTTCATTGTTGCTTTTAGCGTTATTATGGCTGATATCGTGGCAACTTAATATTACCTACTTTATTGCAGGCACTTACAGCGTAGCGAGCTTAATAAGCTTTTTGGTATATGGCTGGGATAAACGGTTAGCGATGCAACATGGCGAGCATGTGATAAGAGTGCCTGAGCGTACACTGCATATTTTAGGGTTAATCGGCGGCTGGCCAGGTTCATTAATTGCGCAGCAATGGCTAAGACACAAATCTAAAAAACGCAGTTTTATTGCTGTACTTTGGTTAACAGTTATTGTTAATTGCAGTGCACTGTCGTCACTGTATTACTTGCAACTGATATAAAGTATCAGCAGAAGTGTATTAGTCTCTTTCTAATAGCACTGCGCCATTTTGCTCTTCACCTAAATAATCGTCTTTATTGTAAATAGGGCATTTGGCCATTGATAAGCAGCCGCAGCCAATGCAACCGTTAACGCGCTCGCGCAATCGCTGCATGTATTGAATGCGTTCATCTAATTGGGTTTGCCAGCGCTTCGAAAGTTCTGCCCAATCTTGTTTAGTGGGTGTGCGCTGCTCAGGTAGAGTGCTTAAAGTTTGTTTAATGTCTTCAAGGGTTATGCCCATGGTTTGCGCGGCTTTTATTACGGCAATTCGGCGTAATACATCGGGTTTATAGCGGCGCTGATTACCGTTATTTCGCCAGCTGCGAATAAGTCCTTTCGACTCATAAAAATGCAAGGTTGAAACTTTTACGCCACTGCGTTTTGCCACAAAGCCAACCGATAGGTTTGCATCAATAAGTTTCTTATCTGACATAATTTGCTCCAAGGTGTTGACCTAAAGTTAGCTTGAGGTTTTACGCTGCGCACATCATAAAAAAGGAGTGATAGTCATGCAACAAAAACCAATAACAAATACGGTAATTATTTATTCAAGTGCGCGAAAGCAAGGTAATACGAGTTTACAAGTTAATGATTATAAAACGCAATATGGTGGTGATGTGGTATGTCTAGATGACTATGTTATCTCGCCTTATTGCTACGATAAGCAATATAAAAATGATGATTTTTATGCGGTATTTGAAGCGCTGTTGAATTATCAACATTGGGTAGTTGCATCTCCGGTGTATTGGTATAACACCACACCGCAGTTTAAAGCATTTTTAGACCGGATCACTGATTACATGGATGATGAAACACTCAGGCCTAAACTGAGAACACTTCGTGAAAAGCAGTTTTCATTGCTCTCAAACGCAGGATCTTCACACGCACCTAACGCGTTTATCGAGATGTTTAAAAACACCTTTAATTACTTAGGCATGACCTTTAAAGCGCATCAACATATTGATGCTAGTTAAACGCGTTTAAACAAGGTAGGCTAGAGTAAAAAACAACAGGAACTTTTATGAAATCAACACTGTTAGGTTTATCTTTAGCCTTATTATCTTCGTTTAGTCATGCAGAGCAAGCTGAGCCTGCTATTAAAGGTTTTGGTTTTTATTATGATGTGCCAAACCATGCGCCAATCTCTGATCAAACGGTTTTCAAAGTGGCATTTGATGTAGCTGATGCAGCAGAAAAAGGGGGGCAGAATAACAAAATGAACTCATTAGCACGATTCATTAATATGCACATAGCTCATGGTGTGAAACCTGAGAACATTCAACTTGCTTTAGTTGTGCATGGCGGCGCAAGTGTTGATGTACTAGAAAACAGTTTTTATAAAAAGCGCTTTGACAGCGACAATAAAAATCAGCAATTGATCTCACAATTGTTAGCACAGAACACTGTTGTGTATTTGTGCGGGCAGTCTGCAACGCACATGAAGGTAAAGCAACAGCAGCTTATACCGGGTGTACAAATGGCTTTGTCGGCAATGACCGCACACGCACAATTGCAACAACAAGGTTACACACTGAATCCATTCTAATGAATATCTTATGTTTTGGTGATTCAAACACCTATGGTATTTCGCCCGTTGATGGTAAACGCTTGGCTGCTTATGAGCGCTGGCCAAGTTTGCTTGGTATTAAATTAGGTGCTGGCTATGAAGTGATTGAAGCCGGACAGCCAAACCGTACGCTGGTGAACGACCCGCCTTTTAGTGGCGATAAACTGGGTATTAAATACCTCGAACCCTACCTCGCGGCTTATCATTTAGATGTGATTATTATTCAGCTTGGCACTAATGATTTAAAGCGCCGTTTTGCACTGTCGCCTGCTGATATTGCCAATGCCCTCGAAACACTCATTTTAGATATAAAAAACTACTATCTGCACCGCGAATTGCCCAAAATAATGATACTAAGCCCGCCTGCGGTGTATGAAGTTGGCGCGTATCAATCTATTTATGCAGGAGCAGAGCTAAAAGCAAAACTCTTAGTGGAAGAATTTAGAAATGTTGCTGACAGTAACAACTGCTGTTTTGTTAATTGCTTTGAACTTATAACGACATGTCCTTCGGAAGGAATTCATTTGCCAATCTCACAGCATGAGGTTCTTGTAGAACACCTGATAAGTATTCTCTAAAGTAAAACTTTGCAGTGCTCTTTAAAAGATTTGCCAATTTTTATCTTATCACCATTATCTAGCTCTACATGCTCGTTTGTAATAGCTATGACTCTGTTGTTATTCACTATGTATGATTTATGGATTTGAGTGAATGAACCTATTAACTGCTCTAAAAGCTGTTTTAGAGTTGTTGTTGCGAGGATCGTTTGGTCGTCTTGGTGTACTTTTACATAATTACCATATGCCTCAATATATTTAATTGTATCTAAGCTAAGCTTGCGTTTTTCGCGATCTATTTTTAAGGTGATTGATTTGCTTTTAGGAGCCAGGTAAATGCGCTCGCGCACTTTATTTATTGCTTGCTGAACACGTTTTGCAGATACAGGCTTGAGTAAATAATCAGTAACATTAAGTTCAAAGCCCGTGATTGCATATTCTTCATAAGCACTCACAATGATAATTTGAGGTGGATTAGCGAGTGCTTGAATGAGCTCTAATCCTGACAATTCTGGCATGTTTATATCTAAAAACACGACATCTATAGTTGATTTTGCTAATTCGTACAAAGCATCTTTAGCGCTGAAATGCTGAGAAACTACTTTGATATCTGAGTACGACTCTAAATGATGAAGAATTACTTGATGAGCAAGTGGTTCATCATCAACAATAATTGCCTTAATCACTTGAAAGCTCCAAAGAGAGGTTGGTTTGCCAAAGTCCATTGTGATTGTGCACCAATAAAGTATGTTTTTCGGGATAAAGCAGCTCTAAACGGCGCTTTAAATTTTTTAGTCCCATACCTGAATCATCGTTATCGCTTTTGCGAGGAATACTATTTTCGCAATATAAAGTTAAAACGTTGTCGTTTAATGTTAGTTTTATCGTTACTTCAGCGTTTTCTTGTGCGTGTTCAACACCGTACTTTATGGTGTTTTCAATTAAAATGATCAGAAGCAGTGGTGCTATAGAAAGAGATTGAGTAGTTTCAGGCCATGCTAGGTTGAATCTACAGTTATTTGCATGCCTTATCTTGTGCAGTTCAAGAAAGTTTTTAATGTAACTTAGCTCTTTTTCGAGTGGAACGAATAGTTTTTGCCCTTCATAGACGGTATATCTCAGTAAGTCAGCCAACTGTAATACCAAATCAGGTGTCTTTTCTGATTTTGTTAATGCAAGTGCATATAAGTTATTTAAAGTATTAAATAAAAAGTGCGGATTAATTTGCTGCTGCAGTAGCTTTAGTTCTGTTTTTATTTGCTGTTTGGCGACTTCTTCTAATTTATGGTGGTGCTGTTGGCGTTCAAACGCCAAGATAATGGGTGTAGAGATACTT
>NZ_JAKEVN010000165.1:0-6081 GCF_022398505.1 Pseudoalteromonas sp. Isolate3
AATCTAAACAAGTGACTGTTAGGTATTTATAGTCACTTATATAAGTTTAATGTGCAGCACTACTAAGTGTTACACAGTTGATAGTCTTTTTTTGAGATCACAATAATTGAAAGCAATGTTTGATGAATTGAATACACATGACGTGCAGCTTTTTTATGTAAGTTTAGGCCAAGCCTTAGTTAAACATCACGATGGCAGGCTTAATTTATTTTATATGTTGCAATATAACGACTCACGCTGTCGAATAAAAAACGACTATAACCTTATTTTACATAAGTTGGATTTTAGCAGCACACTAGATCTTTCAAGTATTCAAGTAGAGCATCATCAAAGGCTAGTTAATATTCAGATTAACCTCACTAATTTAGTGGATTATGTAAAATATATTTTGGATGAATTAGAGTCCAATGACATCAAAAAAAATAGTTATCGCCACTTAATCGCACTAATGAAAAAGCTCGATAGAAGTATTGAAGGCTTTAGAAAAGAAATTTCTAATAATTTAACATATTTGGATGAACTAACAGGCTTGCTTAATCGCTCAGCCATGGAGAAGGACTTAGCAGAGCTTATTGAATTGAACGATGAGCAGGCGATAGTTACGAGCTTATCACTTATTGATATAGATTATTTTAAGTTAATTAATGACGAGCATGGGCATACTGTTGGAGATGACATTCTTGAATCTATAGCAGATATTATACAATCATCACTACGTGACACAGACACAGCATATAGATATGGTGGTGAGGAAATCTTAATTGTTTTAAAAGGTTCATCGCTCGATGATGCGGTAGCAGTAATGCAAAGACTTAGAACGAAAATAAGTGATTATGTATTTATTTGCGACGAAATTGAGCTTTCCATTACTGTCTCTATTGGAGTGACATCTATTAAGTCTAGCGATAAAGTATATAGAGATACGCTTATCAGGGCTGATGAATGCCTATACAGTGCTAAAGATAAAGGCCGGAATCAAGTTGTTTATAAAATTTAACTTGAGGCGACGACTAACTTGAAAAACTCCGCAGCTAAGAGTTTAAAACTGTGGCCAAAATTAGCTGACCACTACAGCTAATTTTTGCCTGTATTCTTTTTCGTTCACTATTTGACCTCTTATTCCGTATGACCCCATGACAGCTAGTTCTGCCTCATTCTGCTAGTTTATAACACACCAAAACGGCATATATACATACCCTGATAATTTCACCAATAATTACCTTTTAAACAAGTAATTAAAATAGCTAGGAATTAAGCTTATTATTTTGCACCAAAGCAGCGGCTAATAATGTTATCGCACAAAATTAGGATTCGTCTGATCAAAACGATATAACTATAGCTTTTTCAGTGACCGGTGATCGCTCTTTTGAGGCATTCGCCTCAACACGTTTTTGGACAAAAATGAGTTAGAGTATTTAATCAGTAACGCCAAAAGCAGCGGGCGGCGTTAGCCGTCCGACTGCCTTTTTTTGTTATATTCTTTTAGTTGTGGATGATCGTTGATAACTTTGTTTCTTAAGCGTCGATTGACCTTTACTTTAAAATACTGCCTTTCAGATTTTGTATCGACAGGTTCTATTTCAACAATTTCACCATGCAGAGGTTCCCCACCTAGCGCTTTAGGTATAAGCCGTCTCTCGAATACTGTATCCATGGCTTGTGCAAAAGTATCATAAGGTCCTCTTGTTCTATTAGTGATGACGCCTATGCTATTTTGATTTTCGTCATACGCCATGATCGCACCGAGCCGATTTCCCGCCATCCCTCTTGCAATGTAAACAGTATCTCCAACACTTAAGCTTTCTAGGCTTGCCATAAACTCGCCTCTTGGCTCCCAAAAACCATTTAATTCGAGACACCCCTTTTCAAGCATTGTTTTTCCCAGCTCATACACTGCTTCCACCTGTGATCTTTCTATATCATCTCTCGAAATGTTCCGCCGCATAGCAGATGGCAGCTTAACTTTTAACTCTGTTATTTCGTGATCAATTTTCTCTTTTGCTTCTGTTTCGCTTTTGGTTTCAGGTAACTCGTTTAACGAAATCTCATTTTTTTCGGCAACGAGATCTTGAATCCTATCTGCAGCTGCCAATTCCTCACCGATTACATCCTCCCAGTCAGATATAGATGATCGAATCGTATCTCTCGCGTTAACCAGGCTAAAATCTACCACTTCAAGACATTCTGATGCTTTATCCCCATCTTTCTTTGCCGAATTTACATAGCCTTGAGTACGCTCAATATTCCTCTCAATCTCTTTGATACGCCGAAATGCAGCTATTGCCAGCTTCTTTTGTGATTCCTTATAAGAGCTTTCAAATACAACCTTTGATAAGAGCCAAGTAAATCCAATCGATAAGAAAAACTGAAACAAATTTAATAGGGACGTTTCTAGTTTGGTAGCGGAGTTAGTTAAACTAACCTGTATGGCTATAAGTAAAATACTGCCTATGAGCAACAAAAAGAATGAAACTATTCTTAACCAATTTTGTTTGAAATCAATCATTGCTCAATATCCTGTGAATATAACGCCGCAATATGGGGCGTATTAAGCTTGGCTAAAATTAGCGAAGAATGAGCGCCAGCCAAGCTTTAGACGTCCCATTTATAATTGCCTTGTTATGTGACCTTACCACAACACTTCTTATATCTTAATCCACTATTGCAAGGGCAAGGGGCATTCCGTGATATAACTGGTTTAGGCTTGGTATGCTTATCAACTTCGGCTTCTAATTTAACTAGCTCTGAGGCTTGAATAACGAAACCTAAGTTATTGGGTATCTTTCCAACGGACAATGTTTTCGTGTCAGTCGGTACTTTAACAGTAATAACTTCTCCAGTTGCAGTATGTTGTGGGCCAGCATACAACGTACCTAAAAGCGCAATCCTAGTTCCCGCTACAAACCCACCATTAGCATCTACAAAGCTACCAATATTTGCTAGAAACACAGGTGAACCAGAAGAGCCAGGAAAACAAGCTGCATCTATAAGAAATTCGCTTTTTCCATTAAGTGGAAGCTTAGGATGAGTAGCTGTTATACCTGTTCGAATAAT
The DNA here is from genome assembly GCF_022398505.1 of Pseudoalteromonas sp. Isolate3. Classification (NCBI taxonomy): domain Bacteria; kingdom Pseudomonadati; phylum Pseudomonadota; class Gammaproteobacteria; order Alteromonadales; family Pseudoalteromonadaceae; genus Pseudoalteromonas; species Pseudoalteromonas sp. Isolate3. Next base: position 3,055 of record NZ_JAKEVN010000165.1, read on the forward strand.
TGGTAAATTATGCTCAGCATCCCAGATTCCATTTGGGTAGCCAATCATCACTATCTGTTCCATGGAAGATAAAGTACTTAATAATTCATCGTCCGCTAATATCTCCTTTGATAAAGGGACATAGTAGTAGTTTTTACCTGCTGCTTCAGCACTGTTCAATATAGGCCCTATTGGTATAGCGACCAAATCAATATCGCTATCAGGATGATTAATACAGTATTGTGGCAAATTATCTAATGTAATTTGTTCGTGTTTACCAATTAACGGCTCTCCATCATCACTCTTTAATGTGAGATGGAATATTCCCTTAATACCATTTTCAACAACATGCTTGTTTGTGACTATACAAGGGATAGACTGACCTTCATTTTCACAAAAGAAAAAAATATAACCAGTACCCGAAGATTGATTTCCATTATTGTCTACACATAAGATCCTTACAGTACTATGTATAAGTTGCTCTATCGGGTTCACATATTTACTCATAAATTACATCCGAATTATGAAAGTCACATAACGCCCAGCACAGCGGTGAGTTAAACTGGCGCTTGTTTTGCGGTTTTTGGCAAAACAAGTGACAGTTTGACGAGTCCGTTGCTGCTGCTTGTTAGGCTTACCCCACATATTTAACGTACTCTTCTTCAGATATAGATAGCATTCCATAATTACTCGCTAAATAACCATTAAATTTGCTAACTTTTTTTCTAGAAGGCAATTGGGTCTTACCCAATTTTTCATTAAAACGAATAACTTCATATTTAACGATGTTATCAGTATCAATTGACTGAATCACAAGCTCATCAATAATCTTCATGCATACTCCCGACAAGTTTACAATCGCAAGTATCTCGGTCTCACCAAATTCTGATATATTCATATTTGAGAAATCGAAGTCATAAATATTGGTCTTCTTTTTCCCCCAGAATTTATTAAGGTAATTTGAATCGTTTTTAATTAATGCCTTTAGATCGTCTGAAAGAGAAGATCTAACATGTGCAATGTGATTTCTTCTTAATCGTAAGTACTTGATTGTTTTTATTAGGCCTTTAATTTCATCGCTCTCTATCCACGATTTTAGCTTTTTTTCAAGCTGGATCTCTGGCTTCTCATCTGTCTCTTTATCAATCGCACTCGGTTCTATCCTTGAACGAAATTCCTGGATATCATCAACATAGCTTAGTAAGTACTCAATGGATGATATCAAAGTGATACCACAAAAAGTGTGAAACGACTTTTGGCGAAAATCACCTAAGGCGCTAATTTTTACATGTAGCCTTTCAGCATAATTATTTGTCGTAAAAACCTCTGTAGTATACTTTTCATCAACTAAATCGGTTTTAGCATTTAGATGCTGCTCTACTTCTTTATCGGCGAATAAGTAATAGCATAGCTGATCATTGATATTGATTTGGTTAGACTCATACCGTCTTAAAGCGGGAGTTTTTAACATGGTCGATCTCTCTGTGGCCTAACATGTTTATAGCGAGCTAATCGCGCATTTTTCTACCACAGCGTAGCTCGTTTTTCTTATTAGATCATTTCTATCAAACTTGTTAACTAATTACCAGTGTTATTAAAATTTAGGAGTTCTCGCTTTTATCTCAGGATAAAAACGAGCGATTGGGTCGTTTTCTTGACTATACGAGCGACTGAGCTAAAACTGTATATATATACAGCTTCATTTCAAAGGAATGAAAATGAAAACTTGCTCTCCTTATTTAAACTACATTGCAGACTATATGCTCACTCGTCAGTATTCATTAAGAACAATTAATGCTTATTTGGGTTAGATCGCAAAATTTATTCACTTTCACAACAAACGTCACCCAAGCTCAATGGGAGATGCAGAAGTCAAAGCGTTTTTAGACCATATTGTATTAAAACGTAATATGTCACCTAGAACACAAAGTGCAGCTTTAAATGCGCTCGCTTTTTTATATAAACATATTGTCAAAAATGAGCTTTCTTTAAACTTGAATTTTGCACGAAGTAATCGACAACCCAAGCTGCCTGTAGTGATGACGCCTGATGAAGTAAAGCAATTGATGAGTCATCTTTCCAAGCGATATTACTTAATCACGGGGTTAATGTATGGAAGTGGTTTGCGTGTGATGGAAGCGGTGCAATTGCGAGTAAAGGACATTGATTTTGATTACAAATGCATTCAAATTTGGAACGGAAAAGGCAACAAGCATCGTATATTTACTCTTGCAACGGAGTTGAGCCCATTACTTAGAAATCAAATTTTGCAAGTTGAAGAATATTTAAGATTAGATTTACAAAACGAGCGATACGCAGGTGTGTGGATGCCTAACGCTTTAACTCGTAAATATCCCTCAGCTAATAAATCACTAGCGTGGCAATAATTATTTCCTTCCTACAAATTAAGTGATGACCCAGAAACTGGCGAGATACGTCGCCACCATTTCCACCCTACATGTGTTAGAAAAGCGATTAAAAAAGCATTAAAGCAAACCAATATTACAAAGGTTATTACGCCTCATACCTTGCGCCATTCATTTGCAACGCACCTATTGCAAAGTGCCGCCGATATTCGCACCGTTCAAGCACACTTGGGCCATTCTGATGTCAAAACCACACAGATTTACACCCATGTTTTACAACAAGGAGCAAACGGTGTTGTAAGCCCATTAAGCAAAATTTTCTAGCTATTATTAAAGATGCGTTAACTTATCATTCAATGTGTAGGGCTTGGACCGTTTCTTGATTGCTCAAAGCAGAAGTTAGAGCATTTAACCTAACTTATTTTGGGGCATGAACGTTTTAGAAATGGTTGCGCACCTCAGATGCGATCTTGCCATTTTAGAATGAAACTTTAACACTCAGAATGAATCTTTATTGCTTAGTATGAGGCTTTAATGCTTAGTGTGATCTTTATTGCTATCCCACATTTAGAAGCCGAAGGAATCATTTAGAAAATTACATTTAAGAAGGAGGTGCCCAAATATTTCTTCTTCGTTCTGTTATTATATAGTAGCATTTTATTGTTGCGTTACTATATAGTAG
>NZ_JAKEVN010000166.1:0-5960 GCF_022398505.1 Pseudoalteromonas sp. Isolate3
GATATAACTATAACTTACGTTTGTTTCATTTTCATTATACAGAGAGTTTGCAATATTATTTGATTCGATTAACCAATCGCTAGGTGAACTGGCAAGGTAGTCCGTTATTAACGCTTGATTTGTTGTATTTATAAATTGCGCAAACTCAGTATAGGACAAATTTTCATTCTCGATGAGTTTTGAGTCCCATAAACTATGCAAATTGGTATCTTGCCCGAAGAATGTTACAGAAATATTGTTGCCACCACGATCTTCAGCGCGACCTGCGTGAAAAGGTTGGTGGCTGTCACCAACTAGGTGAACCAAAAAGCGCAGTGCAAATTGCTTTTCAGCTAATGAAGCTTTTTGATTTTTTAATACAGAAATTGAATATTCCATGCCTTCTAGGATATCTGACACGGTTTCTTTATTGTGATGAGAGTGTGAGTCGTAATGAGGTTTGGCATTGCCTTCTTTGAAATTAATGTAATGCCAGCGCGAGGATTTCTTTTGCCAAAAACTCTCTGGGGCAGATCGCATTTCATCAGCCCAAGTCGCAATTTGAGGTAATGATTCACCATCAAGTAATGGAACTAATGCTTGTTTAGTCGTATCAGTAATATGCTTAGATGCAATTTCACCAACAATACGGTGACCATTCTGACCCCATGCATTAACTGGGGTACTTAACACTGCTGAAATAACAGGTGTCGATAACAGCAACATTTTTATTGTTTTTTGTAACATTGACTCAGTGTCCAAAAATGAATGTGCCATGAAGCACGATTTCTTGGTGAGTATTTTCCTGAATTTAAAAGCAAATAGAAAGGACTCAATAAGATTCATAATTTCTTGTTCATATATCTTATATTTCAATGGGTTAATTTATTCAAGTAAAGTTACCTATTGCAATGAGTAAGAATAATTGTTCAAATAGAGACAACGGAGCGTTGTTGGCTATTAAAATTGAATTTAAGAACAATACTAATAAAAAAATCGTCGATTGTTACATTTTTGTTTCTATCATTGATTTTGTTTTTTTATATTGGAATTTTGCAGGGTAAACCGGCTGTTTCTGATATCAATGCATTTATTGAAACGTCTTTCCAATGTGATACCAAATCAGATGTTAATCTAAATGAGTTAGTTGTGTACTCATCTGGCAAAGTGCTGGCTGAGGACGTCGCTAAAACCTTATGTTCTGACGACACTATCAGTAAACAATATGGTAAGGTAACATCTTATTGGGGCTATAAAACCTCAGACACTATTGAGTTTTTAGGTAAAGGGATTGCTGATCTGATCCTTGCTAAAGAAAACTTAATTAATGCCTTTATGGCCGAGTCAACCTATAACTACCAAGCTGTTGTAGGGTTTCCTGATTACACAGCGTATTTAATTTCTAGTAAAGAAAAGCCAAGAATTGAAAAAAGCTACTTTTTAGATAAACGCATAGGTTTGCTTGACTATCCAACCAGCCGTTCAGGCCACATTTTGCCCAAACAATTATTTAAAAACCTGGATATAAACTTAGAAAACCTAAATATTAATTATGCTAGTTCGCATACGGAATTAAGAGAATTGCTTGCCAGTGGTAAAGTCGATTTAATTTCTTCTTATTGGCAAGACAGCGATCAACAACGCTTTTCTAAAAATTACATCACACCAATACGCGATAATATAAGCGGAAGTCGTTGGTATTTAAAAATGCAAGACGAGAACACGGATCTTTTATGTGCAGTTCAAGCACGCCTTACACAGTTGGCTCACAATCAGAATTCTCATTATTTTAATCATGTAGAGTCATTTTGGAGCTGTGATTCACAGCAGACAGCTAAACTAGGGGATAGCAATGCTACCAACTAGAATTAAACTTGCATATAGCGCAGTGTTTCTTACCTGTTGCATGGTATTTTTTGCTACTTTTATTGCTGCAAAAGCCTACCAGACAACAAGTAATGATGAATTGACCCTAGCTAAAGTTGAAAACCGTATTGCTCTTGACTTGAACCATTTAAATTTACCTGATGATTTTTTAAAGCATTCAGGTAGTAAAGATATGGTACTTAATTATATAGCACGACTTAATGCACAGCTGGCAGACTCAGGAGTGATGGTCTATTCGATCGAGGGTATATCGGATTACCCTGCGCGTGCTGACTTAATTACCAAGCAATTACATGCCCCACAAAAAACCTTATTGGTTAGCTTTGTTGTGACATCCTCTTTATTTTCTAAAAACGATATCGCAGTATTAATTCTTGTATGTTTAATTTCAGCGGCTTTAACTTACTTATTATTTATTAGTGAGCGTACTAAGATTCAAATAGCAAAACATGAACCGGAAATTGAGCTTCAAGCTGAAGAAAAGCCAAGATTAATAGTCGATCTGCAAAATAAAACCTTGGCAGCAAGTTGTGCTATTGATAAAACCGTTGCACTTGCTAATAAACCACTGTGCTTCTATCTAGCTTTGGTTGAGTTTTGTATAGAGCACCCGGATGTAGTGCTCAATCAGAATAAAGATGTTCCAGAAGAATTACTGACGCTTGCTAACAAGTATTTTTACCGGTTAGTCGAACTGGGGCATACTATTAGAAAGAGACCAAACTTTACTAACAGTTTAGAAAAAACCTTAAGTGAAATTCGAGCAGCCCTTGATGAAGTTTGGCAAGATCAGCTTGAGATAAAAGAAACCTATTATCCGCCAAAAGCCCATGGTGAAGGTTCGCGTTCTCGGTTACATCATTATGGATTGAAAACAATTGAGATCGCGGACATCGAGGTCATAGGTAAGTAATTTAATCTTATTGTAAACTAAAAAGGGAAGTCACTGACTTCCCTTTTAACATAGAGATATTATTTACAAGATGTTTATTGTTACTTAGGCGCGTAATCAGCCGCTTTAACAGGACTATTTTGTTCAAAGAAACGTTTTAGTGCCTGTGCATCCGTATCATCAGTGCTAACATAGCCTTCTTTATTTGTAAGAGTAGGGTAGCCATCACCGCCCGAGGCGTTATAGCTGTTAATACTCATACGATATGTTTTTGCCATATCAAGCGGTTTGCCGGCAATTTTAACATTAGATAATGTGTCGTCATCGCGCTTAAAGCTTAATTTATAGTATTGTAAGTAGGCACCAGAATCAGGTGGGAAAGAAGTGACAACCGACAAGTAATCGAATAACTCTTGGCCTGTCATATCAATATAAGTGATACGGTTTTTAAAAGGATGTACTTTTAAAATATCTTTATAACTGACATCGCCTGCCTGAATACTATCACGAATACCGCCGCCGCTGATCAAGCCAAAGTCAGCTCCGACAGATTGCATTTGTGCTGCAATAATTACGCGAGCTAAGTTTACTTGCTCGTAGCGTACTTTGTTACGATCACCTTCTAGCTTTGCATCAACAGAACCTATCTTACCTGCAATTTGAGCTGCGCCTTTTTTCTGATAAACCGCGAGTACATCTTGTAATCCTTTGTTAGGTTCGATGTAATCAGCAGCAAGTTTTTTATTACCATTTTCATCATCGATATAAAGATTTACTGGGATCAGTTCGTAATTAAGCAGTGTTAATTCATCATTTTCTAATTTAAACTCGGCTTTACCAACATATTTACCCCATTCATGAGCTTGCATAATCCAAGTACCATTTTGTTGATCTGGCTTACAAGCTTTCCCAGGCATGAAGCTCTCGTCTGCCACATTGGCCTCTTTCATACAAACAGGCTCTTGTGAATGGCCGCCTACAATAATATCAAGCATGCCTTCGGGTAAGTTACGGGCCATTGTTACATCACCCGGCGCATTAATACCAAAGTTTGCATCAACATAGTGACCCATGTGTGTCACTGCAATCGTAATATCAGGGTTATATTTAGCTTTGATTTTAGGAACTAGATTGGCTGTTACTGTCACAGGTCCTTTAAAGTCAAGGCTACCAATATATTGCGGGTTACCGATTTTAGCTGTATCTGTTGTTGTTAAGCCGATGACTGCTATTTTAAGACCGTTTTTCTCAAAGATTTCGTAAGCTTGGTAGCGTGGCTCACCTGTTTTCTTATCAATAATGTTGGCTGATAAAAATGGAAAGTTTGACCACTGTTGCTGTTGTTCAAGTACAGTTAATGGATTATCAAACTCATGATTACCAATTGCCATGGCATCATAACCTATTAAAGACATACCCTTAAAATCTGGCTCTGCGTGTTGTAAGTCAGACTCTGGAATGCCTGTGTTGATATCGCCTCCAGAAAGAAGTAATACGGCATGTCCTTGTGCTTTAGCATTGGCTCTTAGTCGATCGATCAACGTTTTTCGAGCTGCCATGCCGTACTCGCCTTGTTCATTGTGCCAAAAGCGACCATGGTTATCATTCGTATGAAGCAGAGTTAAATATTGTACTGAATTTGTATTGTTAGAGGATGAGCTACACGCGGTTAAGGTAACCAGTAGCGATATTAGTAAAAAAAAGCGCATAATTGTTTGCCTGATTAAAGCAGTAGGTTAATTATGCGCATAGTTTAAACGACTTAAGTTTAAATTAAATGTCTTTTATAAACTTTTATTGTCATTTTCTATATTCAGTTGCCCTGTTGCGGCAAGTTGACGGCGTTGTAGTTCTTGTTCTGCATAGTGTGATTTCTGATGATTATTGCCTACCATCCAGTTTAAAAAACTAGCTGGTAACTTACTGTATGGCTCACCTTGGTGTAGGCCAAAATCGCATATCGCGTTCTCTTCATTCGCCATGGTTATTTCCTGTGTGTTCATTGTTGTCGTGCAAATACTAACAAACTCTGTCTATTTGATAAGACGATTTTGATTTAATGTTCAAACTTTTTATAACCAAAATGAATACACCGTGTGAATAAATGTAACTGAGTTGTAATTGCTTTGGCGTGTTTTGTGTAACTATTTTGTTTGCTATTTAAGCGCATATTATTTTTGTTTAAGCTTCAAGCAGTTTTATAATAAAAATTATCAGGAAAGATAAACAATGAAAAAACACTTACTTGCAACAGCACTATTAACAAGCTGTTTCTCTGCCAATGCTACAATTGTAGAAATGCAGACTGATCTTGGCAGTATTACTGTTCACCTTTATGACCAACATACGCCTGTTACCGTTGAAAACTTTTTAAATTATGTGGCTGACGGTAGCTATGATGGTACGGTAATCCACCGTTCAGTTGATAATTTTGTTTTACAAGGTGGTGGCTTTAAATTTGAAACTGATTTTACAGAAATTGAAACCAAAGACTCTATTATTAACGAGCCTGAACTATCGAATGTTAAAGGTACTATTGCAATGGCCAAAATTGGTGGCAATGCTAATAGTGCGACAAGTCAGTGGTTTTTTAACTTAAAAGATAACAGTGCTAATCTAGACCTGCAAAACGGCGGCTTTACAGTGTTTGGTGAAGTTACTGTAACAAGCATGGATGTTTTAGAACAAATTACATCTTTAGTCCACTGCGGCGAAATTCCTGTCGTAAATTTAAATGAAGATCAGTGCCCAACTACAACATCAGGTTTTAATGGTGAGAACTTATTTTATATAAATAGTGTCACTGTGGTTGATGATGATCCTAATTCTTCTGCTTCTTTATCACCAAAAGAAAATACATTAATTGATCAAGATAATTCATCTGATAACGGCGGAAGTAGTTCCGGTGGTAGTCTTGCGTGGATGTTATCTTTATTGGCCCTAGCAGGTTTTACTCGTCGTAAATAATTCCAACCAACAAAGTATACCCAAACCACCTCAAGATGCGAGTTTCAGTTGGAATTAAAAGCGATTTAGGCAAGGCATTAATTGCAAGTAATAGTGGTTCTATTGTTAAAATCAATAACGCAGTATAAATCGCTTTTAAACCAACCCTTTGGGCGCTTCACAGGCACTTACTCTCATCGTTGTTACTTCTTTAAAGGGGATGCCATTCTTGCAAAGTAACGCCTTGATATTAAGC
>NZ_JAKEVN010000167.1:0-5867 GCF_022398505.1 Pseudoalteromonas sp. Isolate3
GCGCAAGCATTTGCTCTTCATCAAACTGAGTAAAACTCATTGATTTTTCAGTAAATAATGCATCAACAAGCGCTTGCTTATGCTGCTGCATTTTAAATACTTTTTGTTCAATTGAGTTAGCCATAATCAATTTATAAACAAACACAGGATTAGTTTGGCCAATTCGATAAGCACGATCTGTCGCTTGTTTCTCAACAGCAGGGTTCCACCAAGGGTCAAAATGAATCACGGTATCTGCTTGAGTCAGGTTTAACCCTGTACCACCGGCTTTTAAACTAATTAAGAACACAGATGTATCACCTTGAGTAAACTCTTCGATAACACGATCGCGTTGTCTTGTTTGCCCTGTTAGCATACTAAAGCTGATGCCAAGCTCATTTAATCGCTCCGCAATCACATCAAGTGCCATGGTGAATTGACTAAATATAATCACCTTTCGGCCTTCACTAAGCATGATAGGTAAATGTTTAGAAAGCCATTCAAGCTTAGCGCTGCCTGCTTGAGATGTTGGATCTATCAATTTGGGGTGACAACAAATTTGTCTTAATTTTAATAATGCATCCAGAAAAGCCAGCTTACTTTTTTGCACACCCTGCTGAGCAAATAGATCGACCAATTTCTGCTCTAATGATTCAGTTATACCGGTATAAATTTCTTTTTGTTTAGTTTCAAATTCAAATTCTTTTACTAGCTCTGTCTTCTCTGGTAACTCTTGAGTAACTTGCGCTTTAGTTCGGCGTAAGATAAATGGCATGATCAATGACTTCAATTCGTCAGCGCGTTGTACATCGTTATCACGCTCAATAGGCGTTTGAAAGTAGCTTTTAAAATGTGTTTGCGAACCAAGTAAAGACGGCATAGCAAAGTCGAGCAAGGATTTAAGCTCAAATAGATTATTTTCAATAGGGGTGCCGCTTAAACACAATTTAAAGTCAGCATTAAGGCGCTTAACCAAACGTGAAACTTGAGCTGCATCATTTTTAATATATTGGGCTTCATCTAAAATGATATTTTCAAAATAAAGCGGCGAATAAAAAGCGATGTCGCGCTTAAGCAGTGGGTAAGTCGTTAAAATACAATCAGCTTGCGACAGCTGTTGTAATTGGTCGCTGCGAGCAGCACCGAATACTGTGGTGATTTTTAAGTTGCTAGCAAACTTATTAATTTCGCTTTGCCAATTACCAACAAGGCTTGTTGGGCAAACAATTAATGTAGGACCCGATTGAGGTGATTGTTTTGCGTTAGCTAAAAAGGCGATAACTTGTAAGGTTTTACCTAGTCCCATGTCGTCAGCCAAAATACCACCGAGCTGGTGACGTTTTAAAAAGTTGAGCCAATCAACACCGTGCTGTTGGTACTCACGTAATTGCACACCTTGGTTTAAGCCTTGAATATCGGACTTTTTAATAAGTTGTTGTGAGTCACTTAACTCAGCTAAGTAAGCATCTAGCGCATCGTCAACAATATTCACCTTAATCGCTTTTTGCTCAATAAGCTTTGGCAAAAACGATAGCGGCATTAAGATTTCGTCACGCGTTTTGATATGCTCAAAACGTTCACGATAATCGTTAAGTTGCATCATCGCGACCTTTTCAACTACCGCAAAGCGTTTACCTACAGTAAAATAATAGAAACGCTCACTTTGTCTATTAAGTGACTGATAAATATTATTATCAGTGATAAATAGTTGTTGCGTTTTGACTCCAGAGATCACGATTTTACTAACTATCTGATGTCCTTTACCACGCTCAACTTGCAGTGAAAGCTGTTTTAGAGCTTTGCCGACCTCTAACTCATCATTAATTTTCCAACCACGCTTTAATAAGTTAGGAATAATTTCAAACTTTAGCCAATGCTCATGAATAACTGATTGTTTATTAAAGATAAACTCAGTTTGTAAAGCCCCTTTACATAATTCAAAACCGAGATTGGTTAATTCATTTACAACGGTATTTTCTAATGACTGGTTGAGTATATCCGCTGGAGCTTGGCTTAAATCATACAAGGAGTTTTGATAATTAAACTGCAATGATAAGCGGATTGTACCCTCGTCATTATGAATACTGATGACTGGGAATACAGTTCGAGCTAGGCTTTTTTTACTTTGCTTAAAAGCATGCGGAATAACCCCTTCACCGAAGTTATCATTGAGTTGCTGATAAACACGGTCAAAGTTCTCAGTGTGAATTGCAGGCATATTTGCGAGTAAAGCTATTTCATCAGCTGTTAATGGAGTACGAATACGACCTACTTTTAGTTTTTCTGGATCAAGGTAGGTCGGAGGTGTTGTTTTTAATAATAACCAATTATCTTGGCCTGCTAGCGTCATACTCAATGAGGTTAAGTCTTTATTTTGTTTCCAATCAAACTCTAGAGCTTGCATGCTATCAGCTTTAATAGCTTGACGTGAACGACCTAAGAACAAACGTTGCGTAGCGATTAATTGCTGTAGTGCAGCAAACCCCCATTGACCTTTAAGCTCTAATTTACCGAGTGCATTTTGTGAGCGTATCCAACTATATAAACGAAAGTCTGACTCTAGTAAATCAGTAGGAGTTACAAAGCTGTTTAATTGCTGCTCTGTAAGATTTCGACCTAGGGTATAATTATGTTCAGGGTCATAATTAGCAATCTTCGGGGTGATAGTTACTATAGATTTCTCTACATCAAGAACAAATAATAAAACCTGTTTGGCATCTTCGTTGGCAATCTGCTTAAGCGTCTTAAGTTCACTAAACCAATCGTTAATGATGTAGTCTTCACCGTAGTCGCCTGAATGTTCAATTTTGAGCTTAAGTAACACGGCGGCAATATGACGACATTTGGTTTTAGATCCGCAAGTGCAGTGTGAATCGACCGAAAATCCACTTGGTAATTTACTGATCTCAATATGCTGAGTGAAGGTATTTCCTTCGTTACCAAACATCGATGCATCAATAACACTAAAGTCACTGTTATGTTCTAACCAGTTTATTTGACCGTTCTGATGATACTCTTTTGCTTTACTTAACACATGTGGCTTAAACAGCTGTTTAATGAAGCGCTCAGACAGGGGAAACTGAGTTTCTTGCTCTTGTTTTATTTCTTCAAAGATAGCTAATAAGTCATTTTTGGATAAGTTAGCAGACATAACGCTTATGGCAGTAAAAACAAAAAATAATTCTGCCAGTATATGATCTATCGACCCAGAGCTAAAGCACTATTGAGCAATATTGGACTGGTTGGAGCTGATAACTTAGTAAAAAACTGCTTTAAAAGAAAATGAAAGTTGAAAATTGACATTCTGAGCATTTAACAAACAACAATCGCACAAGATATAAACAGCTTAATAACAAGGCAGGGGCTTTACAGATCGCTTTTTTACTAAGTAAACAAATTTATGGAGTAAAAAGCCTGTAAAGGGGTTATTAGTTGGTAAAAAACTGATCTGTGAGGCTAATGAGTAGCTATTTTTATATTATTAGATCATTATTTTACTAACAAATGGGAGGTTGGGATCACGCTTTTACTAACAGTAAAAGCGCGATAGATCATTATTTTACTAACTAATTAAAGCTATTTAAAAGTTTAGTTAACTGCTCTAAACGTTTGTCTGTCATCACTTTATTATCGATTTTGACAGATAAATCGCCGCTTTTGATATTGCGCTGTACGCTAACAAACTCACTGTCGATGAGCGCTTCTCGGCGACTTGGCGTTGCAGGCTCAGCGGTTAATAATTTCGTAATTGCCAGAGCACGTTTATCATCACTACTAATCTGCGCTATTTCAGCATCACTACTCACATCATTTACTAACTTAGTGAATAACTGCTCATCACGTTCTTTGGCACTAATTAGCTTTTTGGCCACTTCACGGCCAACATGGTTAGCTGTAGGATAAAGGCTCAAAACTGTTGCAGGGAGATTCTCATAAGCTTTGATAGCATCAGCAATCGCAGTGTGAGATACCCCCTCAATTGCCGCAATCTCACGATAAGAGCCCTTTTTACCCTCAGCAATAAGTTCATCACGGGTTTGTTGATAAGCTTGACCAAGCTCCCACAGACTTGGGGCAATGTATTGGTCTGATGATACAGCAAGGATTTTAGCATCTTGATCTGTAAAATCTTCAGAGCTTAAAACTAAGTAATCAGAGTTACTCAAAATACATGCTTTACGACGACGAGAGCCTGCTAACACAAGCATTTCGTCACCTTTATCCCAACATAGTGCAGGGTGCTGGTTGCGGCCATCTTCGGCAATTGCGGGAAGGATATCGGCAACTGACTTTTCATTTAGTAATGATTGTACGCGGCGGTTTTTACCATAGACCTTTGTTCTTAATTCAATTTCTGAGCTAGGAATAACCTTACACACCAGGGTAATTTGACGAGTAGGATCGCTAGGTGCTGGCATACTAATAACATCGCCAGCCGATGCCTGTTCAAGCAAAGCATCTAAGCTACTACTTTCAATTGAGGTTGAAAAAGGATCTAAGCTGGTATCATTTTTACGTTTTTTAGCCATTTTTATTCTTTACCTTACTTAGCTGAATTTAGAGACGACTGAGTTGATTGCCAATTCGAGCGGATCAGCATTTCAAGCTCATCTACTACATCTTTGATATTTTCTTGAGCACGAAGTAAAGACTCACGACTAGCTAAGCTGTCAGAGGTTTTTTGATCAAAAATGGTGTTAAAAGATGATGAACTAGCTGTGATAGCAGAACTATGATTAATTGGATAGCTCATTACTTGGCGACCAAATGCACTACGAACATCTTTAACAATATCTCGTTGTGAGTGGTTACCCTTAACATAGTTAGTTACCAAGAATTGCATAAAATCCCAACCTTGGTGACCAAGTGCTGCAACTGTATGGTAAATCTCACCTAATCGTTTTAAATATTTATTGTTTGCATCAAAGTCGACAGCTTCAGGATGAACCGGAATAAGCATCGCAGTTGAAGCCATTAATGCATTATAAAACATGAAGTTAAGGGATGGAGCTGTATCAATTAGAATAATGTCAAATTGGTCTTTCACTGGCTCGATAACTTTTTCTAGCAGCTTATGATAGTGACGTGTTTTATCGTAACTAGAGCTATCTTTTAATAAAGTTGCTGTTTCATGCTCAAAGTAAAAGTCATCCATACCTGAAGGTAAAATACGAATATTAGGAATGTGGGTAGGTAAAAAAGAATTACCTACTAACTCATGCCAAGTTTCATTTTCTTCAAGCTCGATACAATCACGCATCAAGTCACCCACAGTGATCGGATCTGGCTCACTTGGTGGGAAAAAACTTGACGAAGAGCCTTGTGGATCAAGATCAATAATACCGATTCGATAGCGTTTAATGTTGGTTGTAGCAAGTGCAGCGGCAATATTTACCATGCTTGTTGTTTTACCACAGCCACCTTTTAATGAATTGATAACGATAACTTGTAATTTATCGTCATCTGTACGGTGATCAGGCTTAATATCCATGATATCGGCCATAGCAAAAATATTTACTAAGGTATATGCATAGTGACCATTTGCACCACGTTTAATGTTAAGTTTATCAAAGTCACCATTATCATGGCGTCGTTTTAAGGTACGATTATTACAGCCTAATAAATCAGCTGCTGCTTTTTGGGTATAAGTTCGAAGTTCTTTTTCTTCAGACTTTAGATGAGCACGATAATGTTGAATACGTCCTTCTAGCGATTTTTCAGCAACTTCTGCTGTCGCTTTTAGTAACCTATAAGTGGCTAGCGCATTATTATTGATAGACATACTTTCTTCCTCAAAGTTATGCTTTAAGTATAATGTCCATTCAAATTGCTGTAAACAAGTATTTAAGACGACATACCTTTTATTTATAAGACATTTAATAAAAAAT
>NZ_JAKEVN010000168.1:0-5830 GCF_022398505.1 Pseudoalteromonas sp. Isolate3
TATATATTCTTAATCTGTGTTTACAACGTATAGGGTCTCTGATGAGCAAACTAGACAAAACAGAAGTGTTAAATGCCTTCGAAGCAGCATACGAAGCAGCGAATGGTAAGAAACCTGAAATCACAACAAAACCTGGTTGGTATAGCATCGACGGTGGCAAAAATATGCGCCTTGCTGATGTTGCAGCGCTGACTGAAGAGCTCACTTCTGGTAAAACAGCTGAGCCTAAAGCAGAAGAAGCACCAAAAGCACCAGCGAAAAAAACCAAAACTAAAACCGCTGCGCCGGCTAAAACAGCTAAGAAAGCATCGTTCACTGTTGTTACAGCAAACGATGATGGTTACAAAGCTGAAGAGCTTTGGATTGTTAACCTAGCTGAAAAAGACCACGATTGTCGTTTACCGCGTGGTGTTGTGTAATTTAATTACACTTAAAAATTTTAAAAACCGCTACTCGTTAGCGGTTTTTTTATGCCCATTCAACTGAATATTTAATAGCCATTGACTTAAGTAACCAAATAACACAATAAACACAGTTCCAATCAGTACGGGCATCACTAAAAAATCCCAACTTTGTAGAGATTGCATAATCAAAATTGGGTTAGCGCCTGCTGCGGGATGAATTGTATCTGTCAACATCATCAGGCTAATTGCCAACCCTGTGGCTAAAGCAATTTCAACAGGCCCTACTCCAACATAATTTACAAATACAACGCCGATTAAAGCAGTCAAAATGTGCCCGCCGATGACATTCTTCGCTTTCGCTAAAGGACTGTGCGGTACACCAAACACCAGCACCGCAGTTGCACCAAATGGCGCCATCAACCAAACACCATAATTTCCTAATTGCTGCAAATACGCTAAAACAAAAATTGCCATACAAGCAAATATGCCAGCAATAGCAGCTTTACGAAATTTATTTTCCATAACACCTCCAAAAGTAGACCGAGTTGTCTACCTCGCAAATGGTAGACAACTCGGTCTACTTCTGTCAAGCTATCATTAGTCACCAAATGAGGCTTTGTTATGGATAAACGAACACATATTATTTTGACTGCCCTGTCACTTTTTTATCAAAAAGGCATTCATAGTGTGGGAATAAACGAAATTATTAATGTGGCTGGTGTCGCCAAAAAAACCATGTACCACCATTTCGCAAGTAAAGATGAATTATTACTTGCGTGCCTTAGTGAGCGACATAACAGATTCTTAAATTGGTTAACGCATGCCACCAGCAAGCTAAACACTGTTGAAGAATTTAAAGTAGCTTTGATCAGCTGCCATGAAGCTTGGTTTAATTCTGAGGTGACTGAGTTAGGTGATTTCAATGGCTGTTTATTTATTAACACTGCAGCCGAGTTTCCTGATCCTACTAGCCTGATAAATCAAGCCTGTAAAGAACATAAAATGGCCATACAGCAGTTAATTAAACTGCGCCTGTCATCGTGTAATAATATGGAAAGTGCGCAGCTGGACACGCACAGCCACTATTTGATGACGCTTGTAGAGGGCATGATCTGCCAAGCAAAACTAGTAGGAATTAAACTGTTTCCTCACTTAAAACAATAAAAAAGCGGCACTATGGCCGCTTTCAGTTTAGATTTTTGCTATGTTAGATTTTTTCAAAATATAACTTTTCGCGTTTTTTCTCACCCACTTCGTTCATGGTTGCAGCATCAAATAGACGACCATTAATCATGGTGTAATCTATTTTATCTGTATCACGAATGTTAGTTAGCGGGTTACCGTCAATAACGATTAAATCTGCAAGTTTACCCGGCTCCAGAGAACCGATGTTGTTATCAAGGCCAATGTATTTAGCAGGATCTAACGTTGCTGCACGAATAGCTTCAAGTGGTGTCATACCACCTTGCGCAAACATCCAAATTTCCCAATGTGCCGCTAAACCTTCACGTTGACCGTGTGCACCTAAGTTCACTAATACACCTAAGTCCTGTAGCTCTTTAGCAACACGGGCATTGTTAAAGTGATTATAGTGATGATCGGGAGCCTTAACACGACGCATTGAACGAGGTAAAAGTTGATTCTTTGGTACAAACTTACTTAAGCGTGGGTGATTCCATACATCTGTCTTGTCGTACCAATAATTTTCACCCCAAATACCACCGTAAGCTACACCCAATGTCGGCGTATAACCAACATCGCTTTGAGACCAAAGCTGGCGAATATCATCGTATATATTGGCTACAGGAATTGAGTGTTCAATACCCGTATGACCATCAACCACCATAGTTAAGTTGTGCTGCAGTAATGATCCCCCCTCTGGCACAACCATCATTTCAAGTTCACGGCCTGCTTCAATTACTTGCTGGCGCTGTTCACGACGCGGTTGGTTATATGATTTAACACTAAACGCGCCCACTTTCTTTAAGCGCTCAAGGTGGAACTTAGCATCTTCTAGCGAGTCAATGTGCGATGTATAACCTGGCATATTCGCACCATATAAAATGGTACCCGTAGAGAAGATACGAGGGCCGACAATCATGCCTGCTTTTTGCATTTCACTTGCAGCAAAAATCTCAGTGGTGTCGTTTGATGGATCATGAATCGTTGTCACACCTAACGCTAATCCAGCTAAGTTCTTCCAGTTTTGCTGTGGAATGATCTCATCGCTACCTTGCGAGCCATGTGCATGCGCATCAACAATACCCGGCATAATTGTTTTACCAGTCACATCAATTACTTCTGCGCCTTTAGGAATATCAACACTGTCTTTACTACCTACAGCTTTAATATGCTTACCGTCGGTAACAATAACGCCGTTTTCAATGACCTGCTCACCATTCATGGTAATAATCCGCGCGCCAGTTAACGCAAATACAGATTTAGGCTCCGCCATGGTTTTTGTAAAACCGATATTGTCGCCACTTTTAACTTTAAAATCAGTCTCAGCATTTTGGTTAATATCAAATAAACCCGCTAGGCTTGCATGATATAACTCAGGGCCCAAGCTCCAATAAAGTTTATCGCTTGTACCACTCCAACTGATATTTTCACCCGCACGAACAGAGAGCTGCTCAATTGGGAATTGGCTATCTTTCGGGCCAATATTAATGGTTTTACCACGTTCAACAAATGGCGTGACAAACACTTTAAATCGCTCTGCAAACGCTAAGTATTTACCATCTGGTGATACTCTAAACTCTGTTGCATGCTCTGATTCATAAAGTTTACGAATTTGTTTTGATTCAAGTTCAACAACGCTTAATGTTGGTTTTGGCCAAGGACTCATCACATAAATACGGTCGTTTGCTGCACCAAATTGTGGTTGATAGCCTGATTTAGTGATAAGCGTTGCTTTACCGCCTTTAGCACTTACTGAGTAAATACCTGGCTCTAATGACCATGTAGGATTAAGAATACTGCCGCCTGACGCTTTACGGTAAACAACCGTTTTGCCATCTGGGCTAAATGTTGGCTCTACATATTTACCCGGCTCTTTGGTAATAGTATCGCCACGACCACTACGCGCAGATACAACACGTACTGAGCCCTGCTCATTATCATCCCATGTTGTGTAAACAATTTTCTTTCCATCACGAGAGAACTGTGGGAATAATTCAAAGTGATCGTCTTGCTTAGTTAAGCGCTTCACTTTGCCAGACTCTAAATCACGCTTATAAATATGACCTAGCGCTTCAAATATAGCCGTTTCACCATCTGGTGAAATTTGTACATTGCGCAGCATTTTCACATCAAAAATATCGCTATCGATGTTTTGTGTAAAACGCACTGCTTTTTGAATTTGCTTATTGGTTTCAACTTTAAATGGAATAGTCGAAACAGACTTATCATCGACATCTAGCTTATGGATAGTACCACCAGCCCAAAATACCAATTGTTCGTTATCTGGTGTCCAAGCGATTGTTGGATATACGCCATGAATAGCCCATGTCTCTTGCATATCGCGCTCAAGCTCGCCATACAGCTTAGTATGCTCACCGGTGTGAAGGTCATATAAGTACAAGCTTGTTTGAAAATCATCACGCTTGATGTAAGCAAGCTTTTTACCATCTGGCGAAGGTGTAGGACGAATAGCCCCGCCCATGCCATCGATAATTGTTTCAATATCGCCAGTTTCACGGTCATAGCGTTTAATTTTATAAATACCCGCTACAGAGTCTTTAGAGTAATGAAATGTTTTACCCGGCGTTGCATCATGAGAGAAATAAACATAACGCCCATCTGGCGAGAACATTGGCTCACCTAAGTCTTTTTGGTCGTTTTCGCGTGCAGTTAGCTGTACACCTTTACCACCCGCTTTATGGTATAGCCATACTTCACCTGCACCCAAAGAGCGGCTTGCAGTAAAGTGCTTACGAGCCACTAAGTAGTCTCCATCAGGGCTCCAAGCTGGGCTATTTAATAAACGAAATGTTTCATTCGTTACTGCCTTTTGGTTTTCACCATTTAAATCCATAACCCAAATGTTGTCGCCACCACCTTGGTCTGAAGTAAATGCAATGTGCTTACCATCAGGGCTAAAGCGCGGTTGCATTTGCCATGCTATATCACTGGTTAATTGCGTTGCAGTACCACCAGACATTGGCATGGTATAAATATCGCCGAGTAGGTCAAACACGACTGTTTTACCATCAGGGCTAATATCAACATTCATCCACGTGCCTTGCTCAACACTAATTTTAGCGTCTAAGAATTGGCCTTTTGGTGCGTCTACCTGCCATTTGTCATCATTTGATTGCTCAGCTGCAGCCACTTGCCCTGTTAAAGCAAGTGAAATCGATACAGCAAGCGCTGTATGAAGCATTTTCTTCATTGAAATCTCACTTTTTTATTGTTTTGCTTATATGCACACTTTTAGGATTGCACCAAATAGCATAGCAAGATTCCAGTGATTCGTGTTAAACAGACGTAAATAGTCGACTAATGCCACGCAATCGGATCAAACTGATAAAAGCCAACCAGTAAATGGTATATTTCTGGGTCAAACTGTCTGAGTTCAGCAGGCTTTTCTAAAAAGGTTTCAGTAATAACAGCAAAAAACTCTGCCTCATTGGTCGCGCCATAGCTGTGAATAACATGAGGCATGCCATAGGCTAAATGGGTTTTTAATTGATTAAACGCACGGCTAAATACTTTTGCCCACTTTTGGTAATCCTCATTACTCGAAAGCAATGGCGTGCCTGTAGTTTTGCCGGTTTCTTGGTCGAGCTGATGGGCAAATTCATGAAACACCAAATTATGACCATCACTTGGCAAGCGATTCCCCTCAAGGACATCATGCCAGCTCAATACCAGCGTTCCGCCCGGCCATGATTCACCTTGTCGCACAGTATTGTGATAACTGACAAGCCCAGCATTATCGCGGGAAGTTTGTGGTGCATAATAAGCACTAGGGTAAAGTAGGATTTCTTTTACATTGCGATACAATGGCCACGGTTTATTAAGCACTAAAACACAGGCATCTGCCGCTACAATCAGCTTCATTGCATCATTAAGCTCAAGGCCATCACAACCAATAAAGCGTTTTTCATTTAAAAACCAAACGATGTGACGCTCCAGCTTTTCACGATCGGCATCCGTCATCTTTCGGTAGATAGGCATATATTTTAACAGCAGATTTTTTTGCTGAACATTGAGGGAGTTATTGAGGTATTTTTTCTGCCAAAAGTGATTACGGATGTCGTCCCAGCGCCAGTAACACACAACAAAAATTATTAAAAAAAGTATCAAAACCAGGTTAAGCATTACTATCGCCTAAAAAACAATCTTGATACTTTAATGTGTGCAAACAAAAAAAGATCAATTGTTTACACACATTTTTATTTTCAGATTGGCTAATCTAGCGC
>NZ_JAKEVN010000169.1:0-5781 GCF_022398505.1 Pseudoalteromonas sp. Isolate3
ATTTTAAAGACCGTAATAGTACAATCCATAACCGAGTAACAGCGCAGGTATTGTTGAATAGACTGTCGCCATTAAAGCTGCTTTTGGTGCTAATGCGATGGCTGGGAAGAGAGCATCGCCATCATTTGATATTGCATTTGCTGCCATCGCACTAAATGGGATAATGCCTTGAATATAAAGTGTCATTACGACAATTTGCGGCCCACAGCCTGGTAACAAACCTATTGCTACAGCTACCAAGGGAGCAAGATAAGCATATTCAAAAAACCATGCTTTTAAATCAACACCTAGCAAATTAACTAAAACTTCAAATAGCATGAAACTGGCGACAACCCATGCTGTAACAAAGTGCGTGTCCATTAACACTTTCGTGAGCTTTGAAGGTGGATTGCATGGAGCTTCTTCGCTGGTCACTTGTTTATAACTGCTGCCTTTAGATGAAAGAGCCCATACAACTACAGTAAATAGCGCCATGATTGAACCAAATAGGGTAATGCCATGATTAATACCATTACCAAATACGCTAAGGTCGGTATTGGTGGCAATAACAATAGCAACAATCAAGCTTGGCATTAAGGCAAATTTCCAAACCGGGCGGCTAAATATTAAAGCTTTTGGTTGGCATTGAGGTTGTTCGCTGAAGTCACTGGCCTGCGTAGGTTGAAACTTATCTGATTTATGAAATGTATTAACCACCTGTCCGCTAATTACGCCTACACTAACACCGATTACCATCATTAATAACCCATCAAGAGGGCGGGTTGCTAATAACAAAAATGCAGCATCACCCATGGTTGCTGTTAATACTGCGACCACAGAGCCAAAGCTAGCTTGTTTTTTGGTAAATTGGGTAACTACAATAATGGCACCTCCACAGCCAGGTAAAGCACCTAAGATTGACGCAAAACCGATTTCTAGGATGCCTGATTTAGCTCGTAAATAGCTGAGCTGTAATTGAGGTAGCCGATCAATCAAGTAGTAATAGATTAATAAAGTGGCTGCAACAAACACAGATACTTGAAAAAAAGCATCACTTAACGCTTGGAGGGTAAACTCACGGCTTGCTGGTATTGCCAAAGAAATTAGCAATAATAGGGGTAAAAATAAGCGTTTATTGTCCGTAATATAACACCTCGCTTTATGGGTGGAATACCTCGTTTGTGTTAATGAGAGCATACAGTGCAACCTAAAAATTAATCAGGTTACACTGTATTACCGATTTAAATGAAAATCAATCTCATTTGCATCTATTTGCGTTGAAACTCAGAGCTCGCATTCCAGGTCGGCCATTCTTTACGCTCTGAAATATCAAAACCTACTTGATAGAATAACTGAAGATCCTGAACGGCACCTGATAAATCCCATTCATCACGGTAACGATCGCAAGGCTGATGGTAACAACCGCGAAGAACTAAGCTCATACGCTTACGGTAATTTGCAGTTTCTTCATCAAGGGCTTCACTGCCGCCGCCAGCATACATTGCTGGTACACCCATGTTTGCAAATGCAAAGTGATCAGAACGATAGTAACCACCCGAAGACGGTTTAGGATCGCCAGATACAGTTCGGCCTTGTGCTTTAGCAGCTGTTTCTAACAAGCTATCCATTTCTGATTTGCCGATACCAACAACACTGATATCTTTCACTTTACCTAATAGATTTAAGCTATCCATGTTGATGTTTGCAACAGTTTGAGAAGCTGGGATCACTGGGTTTGCAGCGTAATATTTTGATCCAAGTAGACCTTGTTCTTCAGCGGTTACTGCTAAGAAAGTCATTGAGCGGCTAGGGTGCTCAGGAAGGCTAGCAAATGCTTCTGCAACTTCAATTAAGCCTGCAGTACCTGTCGCGTTATCGTGGGCACCATTATAAATTTGGTCACCTTTACGTGTTTTATCTGTACCAAGGTGATCCCAATGAGCTGAGTAAATGATGTGCTCGTCTGGCTTTTCGCTGCCAGGTAACGTTGCAATGAAGTTATATGAAATTGACTTTTTAATCGTGTTATTTACTTCAACGCTAGCTGTTAGGTCGCCCATATCAATATGGTAAGCACCTTTTGCAGCATTTGCTTTCATAGTATCGAAATCTAAACCTGCTTTTGTGAATAGCTCTTTGGCAACATCAGTTGTTACCCAGCCTTCAACAGCAACACGATCCATGTTGTTATTTTCTTTTTGGAAACCAAATTGCTCACCGCTCCAAGAGTTTTCAACAACTGACCATGGGTAAGAAGCTGGTGCTGTTTCGTGGATAATAATTGCACCAGCGGCACCTTGACGACTTGCTTCTTCATATTTGTATGTCCAGCGACCATAATAAGTCATGGCGTCGCCAGTAAATAAATCTGGGTTTTTAGTCGCATAACCTGGATCATTAACTAGCATTACAACTGTTTTGCCTTTTACGTCTAAGCCTTCGTAGTCGTTCCAGTTGTACTCTGGCGCATTTACACCATAACCAACAAATACTAATTCAGAATCTTTTATGCTTTGTTTAGCACTAATACGGCTACTACCCATTACCATATCTTTTTTATACTGATAATCTTTGCCGCCAATGGTAAGTACCATGTTTGAGTCTGCTTCAAGTGAAACAAGCGGTACTTCTTGTAAGAAGCTATCACCGTTACCAGGCTCAAAACCCAATGCTTTAAATTGGTCAGTTAAATAGGCAAGCGTTAGCTCTTCACCTTTCGATGATGGTGCACGGCCGCCGAATTCATCAGAAGCTAACACTTTAATGTGCTCTGCTAGTTGCTCTGAGTTGATGCTTTGATAGGCTTTTTCTACATCACCTGATGTGATACTTGTTGAAGCACAGCCTGCAAGAATGGTACTTGCAAGTACTGTCATTGGAAAATAGCGTTTCATAATAGCTCTTTTTTTGTTTTATGGTGGCATTAGTATATGAGGTTCTATTAATGAGAACCAGTTTTTACGGTAAACTACCCACAATACATCAAGAAGTTAAAAAATAAGCAATGAAACGATTTAGCGCACCAGAGCAATGGTCAACACAATACCTTACAACCGGTGCATTTAGTGACCTAGCAACGCTGTTTAATATTGACAAATTATCGAATTGGCCGTCTTGTGACTGGTTTAATCAATATTTAAATGCCAAAACAACACAAGGCACAGTAATAAGCTTTGTAGAGGATGAAAAATTTGCCGACGAAACTCGTTATTATGAGCAAATTATTTATGAAACAGGGCAAGTACCAACAAGACAACAAAATTGGCACGACCTTTTTGGTGGATTTATTTGGTGTTTATTTCCAAAAACAAAAGCACTGATAAATCATCAACATATCGAAGAAATTAAACTGCATGGTCTAAAAGAGCGCAGTAAACACCGTAATGCTCTCACCTTATTCGACGAATGTGGTGTAGTACTGGCAATTACCGAACAAAGTTGGCAACAACAATTACGCGATCATCAATGGCATCAAGCATTTGTTACACAACGTGAGCAGTGGGGTAAAAATATTCGCCCGTTCATGTTCGGCCATGCTAACTACGAGATGCTCACTCAGCCTTATATA
This sequence comes from Pseudoalteromonas sp. Isolate3, assembly GCF_022398505.1. NCBI lineage: Bacteria > Pseudomonadati > Pseudomonadota > Gammaproteobacteria > Alteromonadales > Pseudoalteromonadaceae > Pseudoalteromonas > Pseudoalteromonas sp. Isolate3. The sequence goes on from NZ_JAKEVN010000169.1 coordinate 3,548, forward strand.
GGTTTAACAGGGAAAGCATTATTTGTAATTGTACCCAATGACATATTTTGTAAAGATTTAAGCGAGCAATATGCGTATCTAGATCAACGTCTTTATGAGATGATTAAAGTAGATGATTGTTTACGTGATAATAAGAATTTATCTCCATTACCCTTGTTAGGTGTACCAGGGTGGTGGACTGAAAATGAAAATCCAGAATTTTACAGTAACACTGATTACTTTAGACCTAAACGAAGGAAACGCACATGATTGAAGTTGCAGGGCTTAAAAAGAAATTTAAGCTAACAAAAGATCATAAAAAAAATAAAACGGACAATGTAGACCCCCGCGAAGATAAAGAGTTTTTCCATTCTGTAAGAGACGTCAGCTTTAAATGTAATAAAGGTGAAGTGCTTGGCTTACTCGGCCCAAATGGTGCAGGTAAAACAACGACCCTTAGAATGATTTCAACAGCATTAAAACCAGATGAAGGCAGTATCACCATCTCTGGTCACGATATTGTTAAAAAGCCATTAGTTGGCCGCAAATCAATTGGTTTTTTATCTGGTAGCACTGGCTTATATGGGCGTTTAACGGTTAAAGAAAACGTAGAATATTTTGCCCGTTTACATGGCATGAGTAAAAAGGCGGTAGCGGCACGTTGTGATGAACTATTCAGCTTACTTGATATGCACAACTTCATTGATAAGCGTGCCGAAAACCTTTCCACAGGTATGAAGCAAAAAGCCAATATTGCTCGCGCTGTTGTTCATCATCCTGACGTGGTAATTCTCGATGAACCAACGACAGGTTTAGACATTATGACCACGCAAACTGTAATTAGCTTTATTCGTGGCCTTAAAGAGCAAGGTACTCCAGTCATTTTTTCAACTCACCATCTAGATGAAGTTGCATTACTTTGTGATCGCGTTGCAGTTATAAATCAAGGCATTAGTTGCTTTGATGGCACATTAGAACAGTTTAAACAAACTGGTCAAAGTGAGGAATTAAATCAAGCGTTTATGAATATTTTAACGGAGAGTCGTGATGTTTGAAGTATTTAAAAAGGAATTAAAAGAGCTGTTACGTGACCGTAAAACATTGATATTCGTTGTCGCACTGCCAGTTGCTATTTTCCCTCTTTTATTTGCTGTGATGGCATTTATTAGTTCACAAGCAGCACTCGAAGCTGAGCAAGAAGTGCATACTTACGCCATTATTAATGGTAATTACGCGCAAGAATTTACAGATAAGGTGTTTTATCATAAGAGCTTTGCATTATATAAAGGCGACGAAACCTTTAATACGGTAGAAGATCTCACTAAAGCGGTTAAAGCGGGTACCATCGATATGGGTATCTATTTACCTTCAGACGCTGAGCAAACACTCGATAACGCTAAACAAAGTGAGTGGCAAGTTGTGTATAACGACGCTAAGGCGATTAACTTCTTATTTGACCGCGTTAAAGAACTTGCAAAAGAGTATGGTGATAAACTGCGTACTACTAAACTGTTAAGCTTTGGCGTATCAGAGCAGCAACAAGCCGCGATTATCGAGCCAATTAAAGTTGTTAAGGTCGATACTGCAGATAAACGTGAAAATCTGGGTGAAAAAATTGGCGGGTTTATTCCTTATCTACTTATTCCTCTCGTATTGATGGGCGCAACGTACCCGGCTATTGATTTAGGGGCTGGTGAAAAAGAGCGCGGTACACTCGAAACCCTTCTACTTACACCAATCACGCGCACACAGCTAGTGTTAGGTAAGTTTGTAACCTTGCTGGCTTCTTCAATTGCGACAACCACTATTACAGTTCTTAGTATGGGTGTGTGGATATCGGTGGCCATTGCTTTTGTAGATTTAGCGGTTGTTAAAAACGCCTTTAGCTCTTTAACTGTATTAGATTTAGGGCTGATTTTTGTGTTGTTATTGCCTATTGCTGCAATCTTCTCATCATTAGCATTGGCTATTTCAATTTATGCGCGAACTTTTAAAGAAGCACAAAACTATATGGCTCCGCTAAGCATGGGTGTAATTTTTCCAATTATGATTGCGTTGATGCCGAATGTTGAGCTTACGAGCAAAACAGCCTTTATTCCTGTAACAAATGTAGCTTTGGCAATCAAAGAAATCATTAAAGGCACAGTCGATTACACACTAGTGGGTTTAATTTTCCTAGCAACAGTCATTGTGGCAGGGGCACTATTAGCATTTTGTGTTAAATGGTTTAATAAAGAAGATGTCTTATTTAGATA
>NZ_JAKEVN010000017.1:0-49697 GCF_022398505.1 Pseudoalteromonas sp. Isolate3
CTATTGTTCATTTTATGACGTAATGTAGGTATTACTATCTGGTCGGATGAGTTTATTATGAGCTTACGTACAAAATTAAAAAAAGTATTACCTAGTATTTCAATTACAGAACAAGAAGCGTTAGATGCGGGTGATGTTTGGTTAGAAGGTTCAATCTACCAAGGTAAACCTGATTTCGATGCACTTCGTGACGTGCCTGCAGCTAAGCTAAGCACTGAAGAGCAAGCATTCTTAGATGGCCCAGTGAAAGAATTATTATCAATGATTGATGATTCTGAAATTCAAAACGGTGTTCATCTTCCTGACTACATTCTTGATTTCTTGAAAAAAGAGCGTTTTTTCTCGCTTATCATTCCTAAATCATTCGGCGGTTTAGAATTCAGCCCTTATGCAAACTCTACAATCGTTGCGACTATCGCGACGAAGAGTTCTGCGGTTGCGGTAACCGTGATGGTTCCTAACTCATTAGGCCCAGGTGAGTTATTGCTTCACTTTGGTACAAAAGAGCAACAAGATCACTACTTACCACGTCTTGCAAATGGTCGTGATATTCCTTGTTTCGCACTAACTAGCCCAGAAGCGGGTTCGGATGCGGGTGGCATTCCAGATATTGGTGTTGTTAAACGTGGTCAGTTCAATGGCGAAGAAGTGTTAGGTTTAGAAATTACCTGGGACAAACGTTACATCACACTTGCGCCAATTGCGACAGTATTAGGTTTAGCATTCAAAGTAGTTGACCCTGATGGTTTACTAGGTGGCAAAGAAAACCTAGGTATTACCTGTGCGCTTATCCCTAAAGATCACCCAGGTGTTGAACTTGGTAATCGTCATGATCCTATGGGTATCCGTTTTTATAATGGTACGACACGAGGTGAAAAAGTATTTGTACCAATGGACTTCATCATTGGTGGTCAAAAGAACATCGGTCGTGGCTGGCAAATGCTGGTTAGCTGTTTAGGTGCAGGTCGTGGTATTTCGTTACCGGCGCTTGGTGTTAGTTCATCACAAGTAGCATTTAAAGGTGCTTCAGAGTACGCAGCAGTACGTGAGCAGTTTGGTCTTGCGATTGGTCAATTCGAAGGCATCCAAGAAAAGCTAGCTGATATCGCAGGTAAAACTTACCTTCAAGAAGCAATGCGTGTATTAACAACAGAAGGTTTAGGCATGGGCTTAAAACCATCTGTAGTTACTGCGATTGCTAAATACCACATGACAGAAATTGGTCGTAACGTGCTTGATTCAGCAATGGATATACAAGCAGGTAAAGCGATTCAAAATGGTCCACAAAACACATTAGCAAGTGGTTATGTTGCACAACCAATCGCAATCACGGTTGAAGGTGCAAACATTCTTACTCGTAACTTAATGATTTTTGGTCAAGGTGTAATGCGTTGTCATCCTTATCTACAATCTATGGTTGAGTCTATCCACAGCGAAGACAAAAATGCAGATAAAGAATTCAATAGCATTTTACGTAAAACAGTAGGCTACAGCGTAGCTAACAGCTTACGAGCTTTCCGTTTAGGTGTATTACCGTTTACTGCGGGTGCTAAATCGTCACTACCCGAAGTACGTGAATACGAAAAAGCAGCGCACAAACTATCTGCAAAACTTGCAGTTTATGCTGACTTCTCGTTATTGGTACTTGGCGGCAAACTTAAACAAGCAGAAATGTTATCTGCACGTTTAGGTGACGTAATGAGCTTCTTATACGCTGCTATGGCATCAATTAAATATTACGAGCAAAAAGTAGCAAGCAGTGAACGTGAACAAGCTGCGCCTTATTTCCACTATGCGACTCGCTTTGCACTACAAAGCGCTGAAGAAGCATTGCATAAGTTCTTAGATAACTTCCCTGCAAGTGGTACTCGTAAGTTTATGCGTTTCATTACGATGAACTACTCAATGAAAATGCCTAAGATCAGCGATGATTTAATTCGTGAACTTGCAACTCAAGCGCAAATGGATACCGCATTTAAAGCGCAAATCACTCACTTGGTTAACCCAATTGAAGGTGATGGTCATTACATCAATGAGCAAGCGTACAAAGCAAAAATGGCGTGCCTTGATTTACTTAAGAAAGTTAAAAAAGCACTGCGTGCTAAAACTATTAAGCCGGGCGTTCGTTTTGCAGAAACGCTTGATAATGCACTAGTTGCAAGTGTTATCAACGAAGAAGAGTACGCAAAACTGATTGATTACAACAAGAAACGTGAAAAAGCGATTCGTGTTGATGAGTTTGACTTTGATATGAACTTACTGGATGACAATGCAAAGCCAGTAAACCCACTTAAAAGTGTGGTAAACGAGTAATTCAACAATGCAAGTCCTGAGCAGTATTAGGACTTTATCTTCGAAAACCCGTGTTTAGCACGGGTTTTTTATTGCCTATAGGCCGTTGTGCCAGTAGCTAATTTCACCTACCATTGCCATCAGTTTATATAAATTACAGAGCGTTATGGATCTTAGGCAATTTGTTACATCTCACTTTTCAAACATTACAGGTTTGCAGCAAGCGGCATCAGTATGGAGCGGTTGCGGTGAGATTATTCGTTGCCAAATGGATGGTACTGCAGCGGTAATTAAAGCGATTGAAGTGCCTAGCCAGATCAATCATAGTCGTATAAAACAAAGTGATTTTGCGCTTGCCAGAAAGCGCCAATCTTACTTAGTCGAATTTAATTGGTATCGGCGTTACGCTAAGCAATTACCCCATGAAGCTGCGGCTATCCACTGCATTGAGGCAATACAAGAGGGCAGTAAGCAAGCGCTGGTGTTTAGTGATTTCAGTGCACTTGGCTACCAGCAAGCAAGTGCTACATACAGCGACATTCAAGCAATTATAAACTGGCTTGCACATTTTCATGCTTTTCATTTAGCAAGCTCTGCTGGTGGACTTTGGCCGCGAGGTAGTTACTGGCATTTAGCAACACGACCCGATGAGCTACAGCGTATGAGCGATTTAAGCTTAAAAGCGCAGGCACACGCTATTGATACTGCGTTGAGTGAGTCACCTTACCAAACGTTAATTCATGGTGATGCTAAGCTTGCCAATTTTGCTATTTTGCCACAAAACCAGCACGTTCTTGGCTATGATTTTCAATACGTTGGCAAGGGAATTGGGGTGATTGATGTGATGTACTTTTTAGGTAGTTGTTTAGATGATGCAGCATTAAAATCAGTTGCAGATGACTATTTAAATCGCTATTTTGATACCTTCACACAAGCACTAAAGCGCTATCAACCGAGTGTCAATCCTGCGCATGTCGTTAGCAGTTGGCAAGCGCTTTGGTGTTACGCATGGAGCGATTTTTATCGCTTTTTAGCAGGTTGGAGCCCTGATCATGCAAAAATAAATGGCTACATGCAGCAGCAATTTGCAACGTACCTAACAAAAATAAAGGAATAACAATGAATAAGCCAATGCGATTTGCCATTATCGGCTGTGGTGCTGTAACCGAACTGAAAAGCGGCCCTGCTTATCAACAAGCAGAAGGTATTGCGCTTATTGGGGTGACACGTCGCGACCTAGAAAAAGCCCATGATTACGCTAAACGCCATAATGTCGCAAAGGTGTTCACATCGCCAAGCGAACTAATTAACGATAACAGTGTTGATGCAGTATATATTGCCACGCCGCCAGATAGCCATAAAGCGTATGCTCTTGAGGTTGCAGCGGCAGGTAAACCTTGCTGTATTGAAAAGCCGCTGGCACCGAGTTATCAAGATAGCCTTGACATTGTCGCAGCGTTTAAAGAGGCTAAACAGCCGCTATTTGTGGCTTATTATCGCCGTTCGTTACCGCGCTTTAATCAAGTTAAACAGTTACTAGAACAAGGTGTTATTGGTAAGCCTCGTCATGTTAGTTGGCATTTAAGTAAAGCTCCTAACGCCCTTGATTTATCGGGTGAGTATAACTGGCGCACAGATCAAAACGTGGCACGAGGTGGTTACTTTGACGATTTAGCCAGCCATGGCCTTGATTTACTTGCCTACCTTTTAGGTGATTTTAATAAGGTGCATGGTTTATGCGCTAATCAACAAGGCTTATATTCAGCATTCGATGCTATTACCGCGCACTGGCAGCATCAATCTGGTGTTACAGGCACCGGGAGTTGGAACTTTGCTTCAGCAAATCGTTTTGATGATGTGATGATTTATGGCAGTGAAGGCGAGCTTAGCTTTAGTGTTTTTGACGAAAAGCCGATTGTGCTTAACAATGCACAGGGTGCACAACAGCTCGTAATTGATAACCCTGCACATATTCAACAATATCATGTTGAAAACATGGCGAACTATTTTCATGCTCAGCAACCCCATCCATCAACTGGTGAAACTGCACTACACACAAGTTGGGTTATGGAGCAGATTTTATCGGCTTAGTGCTCAAACGCAGCATTGAAGGCATTTACTATTTGTGTGTTTTCACCTTCATGAAATAGCGCCATTAGGCGCTCACTAATTAAAGTGCGTACTTTTTCTGTTTTAAGCGCTTTGTCGAACAGCGCGATTGCTTGTTTGCCGACCTCTGTTGGTGAGCAAGCAATATAACCAAACACCGCGGCTTTTTCTGGTTTAAGGCTGATATAGCGAATACTACTTAGATCCTGTGCTCGTTTATAACGGTTACTAAATATAGTTTGATATTCTAAAACGGCATCAATTTTATTTTGAAATAACATTTGTCCGAGCCTTGGTGCATTTCTTGCCCCATCGAGTATGAAAAAATGCTCATCATTTAAACGTACAAACTGATCAATCTCTTCTGAGTATGACCGACCTTTAACTATGCCTATTGTTAAATCGTAATGAAAAATAGCTTGTACTAGTGTGATTGAGTCTGGAATGGTGGGCTTATTAAATACCACTAGCTTATTAGGGGGAAAAGCCATTATTGGGTATTGGCTGAACACAGCATGGGCCTCGCGCTCAGGGGTTTTTAATTTATTATACAAGCAAGCATTATTCATCTTGCTTAATTGCTGCCATTCTCTTAACCGGCTTGCAGGTATAAAGCGCAGGCTGATTTCATCGCCTAGCTCAGTTGCAGCAGCAAGTAAGAACTTGGTGGCTTCATTTTTTGGATTACCATCATCTTGCGGAACAAAATCAGCCATAACTTGAATATCGAGTGTTTCACTGTGGGTAGGTAGGCAAAAGCTACAAAGTAGTATCGAAGTAAGGATAAACGTTTTCATTACTGCAGGGCCAAAAATAAATAAAGTGTTAAAGATTGCCGATACGTGTTGTTGCAAAAAAATTAATATTTGCAATGTCCTGTATGATTTTAGACCAGAACAAGAAATTAATGCAGTGAGTGTGCATTTTTTGCAGTCGAGAAGACTATTTTGCGCTAAAATAGGCGTAATTTATTTCATTTAGGTTCTACTTATGTCTATCCATGTAATTACTCATCCGTTAGTTCAACACAAACTTGGCCTTATGCGCGCACAAGGTATTAGCACAAAAAGTTTCCGTGAGCTTTCGTCTGAAGTAGGTACCTTGCTTACTTACGAAGCAACAAAAAACCTACCATTAGAAAGCGTGCAAATCACAGGGTGGGATGGTTCAACTTTAGATGTAGAGCATATTAAAGGAAAAAAAATTACTGTTGTGCCTATTCTTCGCGCCGGTCTTGGCATGATGGATGGCGTAATGCAATTATTACCTGCTGCAAAAGTAAGTGTGGTAGGTCTTCAGCGCAATGAAGAAACACTTGAACCAGTGCCTTATTTTGAAAAACTAGTTGGCAAAATTGATGAGCGTTTAAGTCTTGTTATTGACCCAATGCTGGCAACGGGCGGTTCAATGATCGCAACTATCGATATGCTGAAAAAAGCAGGCTGTAAAGATATTAAAGTGATTGTATTAGTGGCTGCACCAGAAGGCGTAGAAAAAACCCTTGCAGCGCACCCAGATGTTGAAATTTTCACAGCATCTTTAGACAGTCACTTAAACGAAAAAGGATATATTATTCCAGGCTTAGGAGATGCCGGTGATAAGATTTTTGGCACAGTGTAAGGCGCTCACGTGGAAAATCATCAAACATTTTCGTTAAAAACCATTCTAACAGGCGCGCAAATGCTGTTTGTAGCATTTGGTGCATTGGTACTTGTGCCGTTACTGACAGGCCTTGACCCAAATGTGGCTTTATTTACCGCAGGCTTAGGAACGTTACTGTTTCATGTGGTTACCAAAGGCCAAGTTCCTATCTTTTTAGCATCGTCTTTTGCTTTTATTGCACCCATTATCGCCTCAGTACAAATGTGGGGCATTCCTGCAACAATGGGCGGTTTAATGGTGGCAGGCTTTTGCTATTTTGCGCTTAGCTTGATTGTAAAGTTTAAAGGCGTAAATGCTCTGCATAAAGTGTTACCGCCTGTGGTTGTTGGCCCAGTTATTATGGTGATAGGTTTAGCCTTAGCGCCGGTTGCCGTGAATATGGCAATGGGTAAAGCTGGTGATGGCAGTGCGCAATTAGTTCCTTATGCGCAAGCTATTTGGGTTTCAGGTTTATCATTACTGGTTACGTTAATTTTTGCTGTTTGGGGCAAAGGTGTATTTAAACTTATCCCTATTCTCGCTGGCGTTATTGCAGGTTACCTTGCTTCGTTATTTATAGGTATTGTTGAATTTAGTGCGGTTACTCAAGCAAACTGGTTTGCTGTGCCGGCATTTACTTATCCTGAGTTTAAGTGGCAAGCTATTTTGTTTATGGTGCCTGTGGCAATTGCTCCGGCCATTGAACATATTGGTGACATGATGGCAATTAGCCAAGTAACAGGTAAAGACTATTTAAAGAAACCGGGTTTACATCGCACTTTACTCGGTGATGGCTTAGCAACCTCTGCGGCATCGGTTTTTGGTGGTCCACCTAATACTACTTACTCTGAAGTAACAGGTGCGGTTATGCTTACGCGTAACTTCAACCCTCGAGTGATGCTTTGGACTGCAATCATCGCAATTGTGCTCGCGTTTGTGGCAAAAATGGGCGCGGGATTACAAACTATTCCGGTTCCTGTGATGGGTGGCATCATGATTTTACTATTTGGTTCTATTGCTGTTGTTGGTTTAAATACCTTAGTAAAATCAGGTGAGGACCTTACTGCGCCTCGTAACCTGACTATAATCGCACTGATTTTAGTGTTTGGAATCGGTGGTATGCATATTGGTGGTGACGAGTTTAGTTTGCAGGGTGTGAGCTTATGCGCAATTTTGGGGATTATCTTAAATGCTGTCCTCCCCAAAGCAGTGCAACAAGCTGATTAGAGCTGAATAACTGCTGGAATATTGCACCAAAAAAGCGCATTAAATATGCGCTTTTTTTGTAACTATATAAAAAATAAGGAATTATAAAACTGGTCTACTAACTGCATTTATCTCTATGTCATACTGGTAGGAGCGATTATGCAAGAGGCAAATGTTGTGGATATTACCCCGTTTTTAGCGAAGCATCAGTTACCACTCAAGTATCAATACTTAAGTGAGCAGTTTTTTATACCCCTCGCGCACGATATCTTGAGCGCAAAAATGACCGGCCAACCTATGTTGGTGGCTATCAACGGCTGCCAAGGTTCAGGTAAAACAACTCTCGCTGATTTTTTAGTGACTTGGGTTAATAGTAATACCGAATTTAATAGCGTGTCATTATCAATCGATGACTTTTATTTAAGCCGTGATGCACGCAATGAGCTTGCTAAAGATGTTCATCCTTTGTTTGCGAGTCGTGGGGTACCGGGTACGCATGATACGCAATTAATGGAACAAACCTTATCGGCTTTGTTGGCAGGTAAAATGGATGTGCCACTACCTCAATTTGACAAGCTAACCGATGATCCTGTGCCACAATCGCAGTGGCCTAGTAACCAAAAACCGATTGATATCGTGTTTTTTGAAGGCTGGTGTGTAGCCAGTACACCGCAGCAACCTTATCAACTACAAACTCCAGTTAATGAATTAGAGCAACTAGAAGATGCCGACGGCATTTGGCGTCGCTGCGTAAATAGTTGCTTAGCGAATGAATATCAAAATGTATTCGCAATGGCTGATTACACCATTATGTTAAAAGCGCCTTCATTTGAAGATGTGTATGCTTGGCGGTTAGAGCAGGAGCATAAGTTAATCGCCAAAAAAGGCGAAGGGCAGGGTACTTTTGATGAACAGAGTTTAAAACGTTTTATCTCTCATTTTGAGCGTATTACGCGTGAAAATTTAGCAACCCTCGCGCAGAGTGTAGATGCTTTATTATTGCTCGACACAGAGCGTGACATCACTAAGATGGAACTACTCGCTGACCAAATTGCTCAGCCACTTATTTTTACTGACTTAGACGGCACATTGCTCGATCACGATAGCTACGAATGTGAGGTGATCAAACCATTTTTGGCAAAGTTGAATGATACCGGTGTCAATGTCATTTTTAATACCAGCAAAACCTTTGCTGAAGTCACTGATATTCAAAACGGTTTGGCTCATCATCAACCTTTTATTGTTGAAAATGGCGCGGCTGTTTACATCCCGAAAGACTATTTTAAAGTAAAGCCGATTGGCTGTGATGAATATCAAGGTTATTGGCGCTTCGCTATGACACAAAGTACCGATAAATTGCATGAAGATCTTAAACGATATGCGAGTGATTATAGTCATTGTGTACGCTTATTTAGTCAATTTAGTGCACAAGAAATAGCCGAATTAACAGGGCTACCCGTCGATAAAAGTGAACTGGCTTTACAAAGACAGTACTCAGATCCGGTTTGTTTCTCGGGCAGCGATGAAGAAAAACAAGGCCTGATAGATGCAATGAGCCAAGCTGGCTACGAAGTGCTTGTTGGCGGGCGTTTTATCCATTTAACCAAAGGTAACAACAAAGGGCTTGCACAAAAGTGGCTGTTAAATCAGTTTAAAAAAGCCTATCGCAATCCATTTACTGTGATTGCCCTTGGCGACAGTCAAAACGATGTAGCCATGCTAAAGGCGGCCGATACCGCCATATTAATCAATAACCCTGGCAGCCAAGTTCAATCACAAATACTACAAAAAGCCTGGCAGCTCAGCGAAAAACCAGCCCCTGCGGGTTGGGTTCAAGAAGTTTCTGCGTTAACTATCATCAAAGCGCGTTTTGCAGCAAAACAGGAGCAATCTCATGGCTGATTTCTATCAAAATGGCATTATCACTACGCTACACAATATTGCTGATCGCCCAGTAGAAGAACTAGAAAAAGAGTTGTTGGGCTTTTCTAAACAACGCCCAATGGGCCTTATATTACCCTCGCTTTACAGTGAGTTAGAAGGGCCAGCTTTGCAAAATATTATTGCTGAGCTGAAACATGTGCCTTACTTATCGCAAATAACCATTGGCCTTGATCGCGCCGACGAAAGCCAATATCGCCATGCACTGCAGTTTTTTGCAGAGCTTGATCAACACCATAAGGTACTTTGGAATGATGGCCCGCGTCTACAAGCCCTTGATAAAGAACTTCAAAAGTTAGGTGTTGCGCCACGAGAATTAGGTAAAGGCCGTAATGTTTGGTATTGCATGGGTTATAAACTCGCCACCTCAAAAGTGGAATCAATTGCATTACATGACTGTGATATATTGACATACGATAGAGCACTTTTAGCTCGCTTGATTTACCCTGTTGCTCATCCTCGTTTTAACTATGAGTTTTGTAAAGGGTTTTACCCTCGCACTGCAGAAGGCAAAATCAATGGCCGTGTATCTCGTTTATTAGTTACGCCATTACTGCGTTCATTTAAAACGATCTTGGGCAGTAGTGATTATCTAGAGTATATGGATTCGTTTCGATATCCATTAGCTGGAGAGTTTTCATTCCGTCGCGATGTACTCAACGATATCCGTATTCCAAGTGACTGGGGCTTAGAAATTGGCGTGTTATCAGAGATGTATCGCAATTACTCGCATAATCGTTTATGTCAGGTTGATATTGCTGATAACTATGACCATAAACATCAAGACTTATCACTAGGCAATCAAGCTGCGGGCTTGTCGAAAATGTCGATTGATATAACTAAAGCTCTATTCAGAAAGCTGGCTACTCAAGGGGTTACTTTTACGAGCGAAACAATTCGTTCATTAAAAGCAACGTATTATCGTATCGCCCTCGACTTTATTGAAACATATCACAATGATGCGCTTATGAATGGTTTAACATTGGATATTCACCAAGAAGAGAAAGCCGTTGAAATGTTTGCACAAAATATTATGAATGCGGGTCAGCATTTTCTAGAAAACCCAATGGAAGCACCATTTGTGCCGAGTTGGAACAGAGTAGCCTCGGCAATGCCAGATGTATTTGCTCGCTTAGAAGAAGCCGTAGAGCTTGATAACAAAGAATATATTTAACGGGGAAGGCACGTGACTTTAGAGCTACTCCAACAAAGGGTTATTCAGCATTTAACCTGCATCTACGGCGAGGTTGAACTATCAACAACGCTTGAACAACTCGCAGACAGATTAATCGATACCATGTTAGGTGATGATCCTGTTCGTGACCCAACGCCACATAAAAACCGTTGGGATGAGCAAGATATGATTTTAATCGCCTATGGTGATTCGATTATTCGCCATGCTAACACGGATGAAGCGGTTGCTAAGCCTGAAGAGCCGCCTTTGCATACCTTACATCGCTTTGTAAAAAACCAATGCTTGCCTGAACTTAATGCATTACACATTTTGCCATTTTACCCGTATAGCTCAGATGAAGGCTTCGCGGTAATGAACTATGTGCAAGTGAATGAAGCGTTAGGCAGTTGGCAGCATATCCGCGATATTTCGAAGGATGTCAGGTTGATGGCTGATTTAGTGATCAATCATTGCTCTAGCAGAAGTGTTTGGTTTGAAAACTTTATTCAAGGCAAAGAGCCTGGTAAGAGTTATTTTAAAACAGCAAGCCCGAGTGACGATCTTGTTCAAGTTGTTCGCCCGCGAACATCGCCTCTTTTACAAGCGGTTGAAACAAAAAACGGTTTGCAACATGTATGGTGTACGTTTAGCCACGATCAAGTCGACTTTGATTTTGCCAACCCAGATGTGCTCAATGAGTTTGTCAGCATTATTCGTCATTATTTAGATAATGGTGTACGAATTTTCCGCCTCGATGCGGTGGCATTTTTATGGAAAAAGCTGAATACCCGTTGCATTAACCTACCAGAAACTCACGAAGTGATCAGATTACTTCGCACCCTGATAGAGCATTTTGAGCCTAACGTGATTATTATCACTGAAACCAATATTCCAAACCGCGAAAACCTCTCTTATTTTGGTAATGCCAACGAAGCACATTGTATTTACAATTTCTCATTACCGCCTTTGCTATTACATACCTTACTGAGTGGCGATAGCACCGCATTAAAGCACTGGATGATGAGCATGCCACCCCCTCAAGAAGGGACTGCATACTTTAACTTTATAGCATCACATGATGGTATAGGTTTAAGGCCTGTCGAAGGGTTATTGGAGCAAAGTGAAATTGCCGAAATGGTCAGTACCACGGCTAAATATGGCGGTAAAGTATCATTACGTACCGCACCAGATGGCACCAACACCCCTTATGAGTTAAACATCGCATTGTTTGATGCGCTGCAAGGTACCCATAAAGGCCCAGATAAATGGGGGGTTGCACGCTTTTTATGTGCGCATGCCATTATGTTTGCACTTGAAGGTATTCCAGGTTTGTATATTCATAGCTTACTCGGTACTACCAATGATTATGAACGCTTTGAAAACAGCCAACATAACCGAGCGATTAACCGTCACCGCTGGCAAGAGTCAGATTTACTTGCCAAGTTGAGTAACGAAAATGCTCATCATCGTACTGTGTTTAAAGCGATGAAAAACCTAATGGCTATTCGTAAGGCACAAAGCGCTTTTCACCCTAATGCAACACAATATACATTACATTTAAGCGAGGGGTTATTTGGTTTTTGGCGACAAAGTATCAACCGTTCGCAAAGTATGTTTTGTGTTTATAACATCAGTGACGAGACGCAAACTCTTACTCTTGCCGACTTAAATTTGATTGGTACTGAGCAGTGGCGTGATTTAATCAGCGGTGAGCAAATTACCGAGCAGACAAAAACCATGTCGCTAACCCCATACCAAGCTGTATGGCTCAGCAATAAATGAAGGCAGGCACTGTAAATGCCCTTTACAGTGCGCTTTTTGTTGCCTCTAAGAGAAGAGATTCAACACTAAAGGGGAGGGCATTTTTATGCGCCTTACTGAAAACGCGAAAGTTAATTGCCAAGTTATCACTGTGAATTTGTTCAACGAGTTTAAGCGTTTGTTCGTTATGTTGACTGAAAATGGCCACTTTTTGATGAATAGGTCCAGAGGAGTGTTTATTCAGTAAGTCATGAATATTCACCACTGCTAAAGCCCCCAGCGTAACATGACCACCGATAGTGACGTCTATTTTTTCTGCTACAGCTCGAAGCGGCCAGTTAATTGCACCAACTAATACTTCTTTGCGTTTGTTTAATTCATCAAGCGCAGCAATCGCTCCTAAGGCCATAGCATCGTTGGCTGCCCAAACAATATTAATGGTTGGTTGATGGCTAAAAAAGCCAAGGCTATGACGATACGCTTGTGTTGCTGACCAGTTGGCAACAGTTTTCGCCGTGATGTGCGTATTATCATGCGTTAATATACTTTGTTTTAAACCTTGCTCCCTATCAAGAGCTGCATGAGTGGTGTAATCGCCATTTATCGCAAAAACATTAGCAGCTTGTTGACTATTTTCAATCAGCTTATTGGCAAGAAGTTGCCCCGCTTGTGTGTTATCGGGTACCACGCTACCTGTGATATTAATACCATGATCAATCAATCTTTTTAGTTCTTTTTCAGATGGGCGGTTAAGTAAAAAGTAGATCGGCGTAGAAGTGTGTTCTATGCTCAAAAGATGTTGGGTTAGCACGCTTTTCTCATCAACTAAAATCAGCATATCTGGCTTTGCTTTAATCGCTTTAGCCACTAATGACTTCATTTCAATATGATTTCGGTTGGCATAATGAATCGTTAAATCGAGATCAAAGTCTTTGGCAGCGTCACGCATCATCTGCGACACTTCAAACCAAAACGGGCCCGTGACATTAGTATCGGCATGGCCAGGATTTATAAAAATAACACTTTGCTTGGCAAATACACTCGGTAAGCAAAATAGGCAGATAGTGAAAAATACCGTTTTTAGCATGGGTAAGTTAAGTTAATTGACTGATTTGCCCTAGTATATAACTTGAATTGATAGGTTTTAAGTAATGGATTGGAATAAGATCGTTTTTGACTTCTTAAATGAAAAAGGGCTGCATAAAAGTGCAGCCCTAAGAGAATCAAATTTTTTACGATTAGAAGTCGTAAGAAAGTCTTAAGTAGCCGAAGCGGCCAATGTTGTCATAACTCGCACTTCCTGAGCCAGTACCTATCGTACCGAATGGAAGTTTGCGGTTAAAGATGTTATCAACTCCTAGCTTAACGCCAAAACCGTTTTCGAAGTTATACCCAACTGTTGCATCAGAGATAACATAGGTACCAAATTTAGTTAAGCTATTTGGATTCGGGTTATCTTCTAGATCTTGGTCTGTATAAAGGCTTACCTCATCAATATAACGAGTATCAAGCGTAGTGAAGAAACCATCACGCTTATATGAGATTGAAAGGTTTGCCTGCCACTTCGCTTCGCCAGTTGTACCTGCATATTCGATATAATCTTCAGGTTGATCTTGGAAAGGATAGTCTTTACGTTCAATTAAGTACGTACCAATTAAACGTGTAGAGAAGTTACCTTCTAATGCATCAAAGTCATAACCTAACTCAAAGTCAACACCCGATGCTTCTTGACCAGAAACGTTTAATACCGAGTTTTGAATCAATGTAATTTCACTTGATGCGCTATCACGTGTAATTAAATTACAGTATTGGTTATTGATACCGCCTTCAGCGTCAACACAGCGATCAAGAATTTCTTGAGAT
Source organism: Pseudoalteromonas sp. Isolate3 (assembly GCF_022398505.1). NCBI lineage: Bacteria > Pseudomonadati > Pseudomonadota > Gammaproteobacteria > Alteromonadales > Pseudoalteromonadaceae > Pseudoalteromonas > Pseudoalteromonas sp. Isolate3. Next base: position 13,988 of record NZ_JAKEVN010000017.1, read on the forward strand.
GCAATTGTTGAGATTGCGTCTTCAAGTTCAATTTTCCAATAGTCGATTGTAACAACTGAGTTTTCTAGGAATGAAGGTTGGTAAACTAAACCAATAGTCGTACTAGTTGACTCTTCACCTTTCACATCTCGGTTACCACTTACTAAACCTTCAAGGGTTTGTGCATCGTAATCTGATTCAAAATCTGCAGGCACACCAAGGGCTGCACAGTTCGCGCGGCGTACTTCTGAATTTTGTAAATCATTTAAGTTATCAGCTAAACAAGGATCGTCAACACTGTAGAAGGTTTGGCTAGGTGCACCGAAGATTTCGCCAATGTTTGGTGCACGAAGAGCTTCAGATTGTGTTGCACGAACACGTAATTGGTCGTTAACAGTCCAATCTAAGCCCACTTTCCAGCTTGTTGCATCGCCAATTGTGCTGTAGTCAGCGTAACGTACCGCTGTATCTAGGACTAAGTCTTGTACAAGAGGTAAGTCGGCAAGAAGTGGGATTGATGCTTCGAAGTAAATTTCATTTACGTCAAACTCACCTTTGTCTTCACCCAGCGCGTTAAAGAACGTACCTACTGCGTTGTCTGGCTCTTCAGTTTCACTTTCTTCTTTACGGTATTCAACACCGGCAGCAAAACCAACATAGCCAGCTGGTAATTCATAAATTGCAGAGTTTGCAAGTGATGCTGTTACAACAGTTTGGGTGATTGTTGACGTACCTGTTGATACGGTATTGATATAGTCAATTGCTTCTTGGCTAGGTGCACCAAAGCCCATGATATTTACTGGTACACAGCCATCAGCACGTGCTTCTTCACTACGACAAACAATGTTGCCTGAACCATCATCAATAGCATCCAGGGCATTGTAATAGTTCGCCATGATCATATTTGCGCCATTAACGCGCTCTAGATCTGTTTGACCGTAAACAACCGATGCATCTAATTCCCAATCTGTAAATACAGTGCCTTTTAAGCCTGTAACAAAACGGGTTGTTTCACGTGTGTTGTTTTCTATACGACGACCTAAATCAGTCATCATACGGTTAACCATAATAGAGCTAACACCTTCTTGTTCCATTAGATTTTTAACACTAGAGTCAAGATAAGGGTTGTCAATCTTAATGCTGTTATTTGGATTAAAGAAGAAGAATGCTGGCTGACCTATGCTTTGGCCTTCGCTGTTAACGTATTTTGCTTCAAAGTAAGCATTCATATCTTCAGCAACGTCATAGTTAACTTTAAAGTTTACGTTGTAACGTTCAAATTCAGGTTGAATCTCATTGAATTGTGCAAGGTTAAACGAATCACAATTAGCACAAGATAAGCCGTCGACTTGGTCGCCAATATTGAGTTCGCGATAAGTGCCATCTGGGTTGAATGAGTTCACATAGCCATTACTTAACGCGAAAACACCTGCATTATTGATTGCATAGTAGCCGGCATTTGGTGTGTAGATAAAATCAGGGAAGTTTGGATCGTCTTTGTTTTCTTCAGTTTGCGCAGTGTTACGCATGCTACGATAAGAGCCGTCAGTCCATGGGTGATCAAGCGCATTGAGCGTATCTTGTGCTGAATACTCAACAGCAAAGGCTACATTACCACGGTCATTATCGAAGTTTGTGCCATATGAGAATGTCGCTTTTTCGTTATTGTAATCGCTAAGGTCAGACTCACCGCGAGTTACACTTGCACTAAAGCCTTCAATGTTCTTTTTCAGAATAAAGTTAACTACGCCTGTTACAGCGTCGGCACCATATACTGCAGATGCACCACCTGTGATGATCTCAACACGCTCTACCCATACACTAGGAATTGTATTGGTATCAACTGATTGAGAGCCCGCAGAGCTAGATACATGGCGTTTACCATTGACGAGTACTAGCGTACGGTCAGTACCCATGTTGCGTAAATCAAGAATGTTTAGGCCTGCAGTACCGATAAAGCGACCTGAGTTTGAAAGAGAAAAAGTATTACCAAGAGCTGGTAATTTATTTAGTGCCTCACCGATATTAACAGCGCCGGTATTAACTAAGTCATCACCACTGATAACCGTTACTGGAGCTGGAGCTATAGCACCTTCGCGTAAAATACGAGAACCTGTTACTTCGATTCGGTCGATTGATTTAGCACCTTGATCTTCAGCAGCCATCGATTGGCTAGAAATGGCAAGCGCCGATGAGCAAAGAGCGAGCTTGATGCTGGCACCTAAATAATTATTTTTTATCATTGTTTCACCTGTTATTTTATTGTTCTTTCCCTGGAAGGGTTTTGTTAAATATCGTTTCCAATATGTTAACGGTTGTTACTCTATCATTGTCCCTGTTTATTTCAAATAAAAAATACGTAGCAAAATGTATTAAGTTTAATTCATTTGTTTCAGTCACTTACGGGGAGGTTTTGTTTTTCATTTCAAAATTTAATGTTGGATTGTTTTTGTTTCTATAATTATGGTGGGGATATTGATGCGTTTATTTATATAATAGTGATGTGTTATGAACTTAATCTAAATGTCAGAATTAGGCTGTGCCTGAGTTTCGGTTTATAATGCTGCAATAGTTATATATATGAGAGTTTTATGAAATTTTTTATCGTTAGCTTATTGTTGTTTTATTCGAGTGTTGGTTCGGCTACCAGTATAGATCTTGAGGCCAATATGAAAAATATGGGACTTGCTTATAAAAACTCTGTACGTGCTAATGATCTTGCCACCTTTAATACAGCTATTGATGAATTTATTGAATTGTTAGAGACAGCTAAAACTGCTGATTTTAAACAGCATAAAACGGCGTCTTTAGAAGGGCTGAATAAAGTAATAAATCAAGCAAAACAAGCTAAGCAGCTTGCAAGTACTCATGGCCTTGAAGCTGCTAAGGCGCCGCTTAAATCTATTGATGAGCTCAGAAAAAAATATCATGAGCTACATGAGCCACCAGGCTTTTGGGAGTTGTTATTTGGTAAGTAAGTTAGATTTACTTTAATTTTAAAAAGGTGCCTCGGCACCTTTTTTAACGCTTTTTCTTTTTACCTTGAACTGCTTTAAAACGCGGATTGTCTTTATTAATAACATAGACACGACCCTTACGTTTTACGATTTGGCAGCCCTGGCGGTTCTTAGCACTTTTTAATGAACTTAATACTTTCATGTTCTTTCCTTATAGTAACTATTTGCTCGCTAAGTTTTTGAAACGACGATTAAATGCTGCTACACGTCCATCGCTTGCTAGGGCTTTTTGTTTACCAGTATAAAACGGATGAGAGTCGCTTGAGATATCAATTGGTACATAAGGGTAAGTTTTTCCCTCAAGTTCAATCGTACGCGAAGTTTTGATAGTAGAACCAATAATAAAGTAGCTGTCTGCTGCTGTATCATGAAAAGCGACTTGCTGGTAATCAGGGTGGATATTGGGCTTCATAATTCAACTCTATGTTATGTGATAATGTATCAACTATATAGTGGTTGTGTATTGATATCAAGATGAAAATAATTCTTATTTATTGTGTTCTGTTTTAAATTTATACAAGCTGAGCAATCAATAAGCAGTTAGCTTTAAAAAGCTGGATATTGTCGATAAGGCTGTTATAACTAGGTATGCGTGCTTATTTTAAAGAAGGATATGGAAGTGAATGATAAAACTAGCCGTGAAGAACTAGATCAAAATGTAATGAACATGCTTCGCGATAAAGACCATTCTATTTTAGCTAATCATGTAGATATTTTGTCTTGTAGTCACAACGATATTATTGAGCTGTTAGCACAATATTTAGCACTAAGTGAACAAGATGATGATGAACGTTTTGATACTTGGTTTGATAATCTAAGTAAAGAGCAACATACCGTCGTTAAAACTTTTGAAGTTTATCGCGGGCAGTATGAGCATTTAGATTCTTAATACCTATTCATGCTTGAATATATTGTGTTTAAGCATCATGTTTTATATGAAAAAAGCCACCCGAAGGCGGCTTTGCTGATTAGCGCTAACTAATTATTTGAGCATATAAGCACGTAATGTAAATTGCTCAGCTGTGCTTGTGCCATAATCACTTACAACAGTACGAATGTGGACAAAATCACCTGAGTTGCCATCATTTGGAATTGTCGCAATCCATTCACCATCAATATTTTGTATCTGTGCATCAACCCAGTTTTCTGGGGAGAACTTGTCTGATACAGGGCAGTAGATATATGCAGGAATTGAGGTAATTGCACACTCTTGACCATAGGCATATTGGAACTGTACGTCTGCTAATGGAACTTCGCCAACACCATCAAGTAAGCCTGATAACTTAACCTGTGCAGCTTCGCCTACATTCATCGTGTTTTCGATGTCTACAGGTAAATCAATCATAGGTATCAGTACTGGTTGTATACCTTGATGCTGCTCATTGGCAGTAAAAGTATAGAAGCCTTGGTATAGTGATCCTAGGTTGTCTTTAACAGGAGAGCGCTCACCAACACCACGTGCGTATGAACGCACCTCGAGTGTAATTTGGTGGTCGCCAGGCTCAAGAGTTAGGGTCCCTTGATAAGGGGATACCGGCTTACCATCTAAAGTTAAACCGAATGCCGAACTACCCATATAGCCAAACATCCCGTCGTGATTAGAGGCATCGCCAAAGGCTGCAATATTGAAGTGGAGTAAGTTAGTATCTCGGCGGATAATTGGCGAACCACTGCTGCCTAAGCTACCAGCACGAGGGCCTTTGAACCATGTTGTTGTTTCTTCTTCTGCGGGTGTCATTGTACGTGGACCATCAAAGTAAGCGCCAGAACTTTGCATTTGATAATTTGGCATGACGATATTCGTCCACGCATTCTTCGTTGTGGCTGTGTAATACTCTTCACGTACATGAGGTAGCATGATCATCTGTGTACTACCTGTAGAGTAAAACTCACCTGTACTGTTGGTCATTGCCATCGCATCAGTCCAAGACGGACGTTCATCATTTTGTGAATGATAAGAAGCGGTGATCTTATGCATCTTATGTTCAGTGATATTGATTTGACCTGATTGAATACGACCATCAGTAATATGATTAATAGAGTAGGCATAAGGTGAGCGTTCGGCTGCAATCCCTGACCAACTTACCATATTATTACCTGCTTCGATCTCAGTCATAAGCGTTTCACCTTGCTCAGAACTAATACCAATTACAGGTATTTTAGGTGTGCCTGTAATGGTTCCTTTATAGCGACCTGCACGAGATGGACGATAGAAGATTACGCCAATGGCGCCATTCTTCATCGCGTTACCAACCATGTAAGAAGTTAGATAATAAGGGTTAGTAATAAGGGCTATTTTACCTTCTAACTGAAATTGACTCCAGTCAGTGCTATAACCTGCATCACCTACTGGTACTACTTCAGCAGAGCCTTCGCCATGAAAAGAAAGTGCTAAGCCTTGCTTAATATAGTCAAGCTCAACGCCATTTTGCATTTTTACCGTTGTTTCTGGTGCAAGTGCGCGTGTAGTGACAAATGAGCGGAAACGATCATCATGACCTTGAGACCATGCAAACATATCACTTACATAATCTGGTGCCATTTCAATGCCGGCTAGTTTCGCTACTTTTTCATCGTCTAGGGCATAGGTGAAACCAAAAGAATAACCTTGAGGAGCAAGAGGTTGTTCAGCTTTGAAGGTTACTTGTTGAGCTGTTCGAGCATCTAAATCAATTACTGTAGTACTATCAATTTTTCTATTTAGAACGGCCATTTGCGCTGCTGAATCAACGAGACCTGAATTTGAGTCAGGGTTATCGTAAGTCATGATATTAGCCACAATAGTATAGTAACCAGCAGGTACTTCAGCTTCTGCTTTCCCACCATTTAGTCGGACAAGTGAACCCCAATCATCTTCTTCATTAATTAGATACACCTTTGAAGGAGCACTTGCACGATTACCCCAACGGTCAGTTAAGTTGACTGTGAGAGAAACTTTTGGTTGATCTATCCAAAAAGAGACGGGAACAATAAGTTGCTCATTGCTTTGGCTTGTTGAAGTACCTGTAATACGACCAGTAATCGCTCCGTATGCACCGTTTCTCAATGCAACAGACGGGTCGATCCACATTGGTACTTGCGCTTCGCCATTGGCTGGTATTGTAATTGATTTAGCAGCTAGTCCTGCCAGTGTCGCTGGTAATTGTGTTTTACCATCTTCACCAATTAAATCGAGTTTTAATTTTAGGGTGATATCTTTATGCGAGATATTTTTTAAGGTTACTGATGTTTCAGTAAAAGCATCGTTTTCAGTATGCTTAAAAAAGCCAAGTTCTCTGTTAGGTGGGGCAATGATGGCTTGATCAATCGCGCGATTGATATCCATCGGGCCTGCGCCTTGCTCAAGTACATGTGAATCGGTTATTTTTACAGATGAAGTCAGTACATCTTTTATTTGTTGTGGTGTTAAATCATGGCGGGCCTGCATGACAATAGCTGCTCCTCCAGCTACGTGGGGGGCTGACATCGATGTACCAGAGTAAACTCGGTATGCAGTATCACCTAAGCCACCCGATGCAGCTGCTACAACTGACACACCTTGTGAGGTAATATCTGGTTTTGCTGAGTGACCATCTGGTGATGGACCGCGTGAAGAGAACGAAGCTGTATTACCGTCACGATCTATAGCACCAACGGTTAGTGCACTTGGAGCACAGCCCGGTGAACCAATAGTTTCACGGGTAAAACTATTACCTGCCGAGATAATAAATAATGCCTTCTCGCTAAGAGCTTCAACCATGTCAACGAGTGGGCCACTACAAGTTGTTGCCGTACCGCCGAGAGACATATTAACAATATCTGCTTGTTCATCCATGACAGCCCAATACATCCCATTTAGGATTCCTAGTGTTGAACCGCCGCCATTATTACCAAGTACCTTACCGATTATAAGCTCTGAACCGGGTGCAACACCGACCCATTTACCATCAGATTCGTGACCATTACCAGCCACGGTTGAAGCAGTGTGTGTACCGTGACCATTTATATCGTCAACACCGTTACTTGAATATGTAAAATCACGAGATGCAACTACACGTCCATGTAAATCAGGGTGTTCAGTGTCATAGCCTGTATCAAGAACGGCTACTTTAATACCTGCTCCATTGTAGTTAATGGCTGCTTCACCATAAGCGCCGGTTAAAGGTACTGTCGGTGTTAATGTCTCTGACTTTGAGACTTTATGAGCATGAACGATAGCATCTAACCAAATACCTTCTACATCAGCTTGTGATGCTAGCGTTTGCCAAGCTTGAGCGGCTTTATCTTTACTAATTGCGAATGCTGCACTGTCGATAAGTTCTATCTCGCTAGTCAATGATATGCCTGCAAATGTCTTTGGTACTGCCGTACCTGCAAGGCTGCCATCGCGATATTCAACAATTATAGGCAGTACATCAGTAGATGCATCATCATAACCAGACTCGTAAAGTTTATTGATATTAAATAATTCCATATCAATTGATTGTGAATTTACAAGGGCTTGTGCTTGCGTTGGGATAACATAAGTACTTTTACCACGTTTAAAAATACTCGTAATTGCATCAGAGCCATCTGCATTGAGTAAACGAATACCACCTAACTCACCGTTTTTATTGACGACCGCAGATACTTTGTCACCTGTAATCAGTGTAAAGGTAAGCGCATCTGTTTTTGTTTTAGTGATGGCAACATCTTGTGCCATTGCTGGTTGCGCTAAACTCAAGCCGAGCATAGCCAAGTAGGTCGCATTTATGCGACCAAGCCTTGAAAAAGGTTTCATCTTTCAATCCTTCATTTATGATTTAATTAGTTGAGAAGAGAAGAGCACTGTTCATTGTTAATGTGTATTGCACTCGCAACTTAAGTAACTCAACTAGATCAATCTAACGATTAAAAATATGAAAACCTACAAAACAAAAGTAGCAAATTGTATTAACTAAACGGTAACAATTTAAACGTTGCTGTAACTTTGTCCGGTCGTTCAGTTTTGCTTCATTTTAGAGTGGCAAATTAATCGGGTTATTTTATTGATAGGTCGTATTTAGTGACCACGTTATCTATATAACGATGTCTTAGAGTGTTTTTACCCTCGTTTCCAGTACCATAACTTAAAGCGCGGTTCATTAATTTGAGAGCTTTATGTAAGCTTTGTCGCTCCTCCAAAGTTAAGCCGATTTTAGTGCGTAGCTCAGTAATATCATCAATAAGTAATTTAGCGACATCTAGCTGCACTGCTTCTTCAACTAAGCCATTTTGTGTGAGGACGCCATATTTGCTGCATAAAAACTGTTGCCATACTTGTTGTAAATGTTCCTCAATTTCACTACCAAACAACTCTTCATTTATTGCAAATCCTTGCTCGGCCAGTTTACTCAGATGATTTGAATATTGCTGGGCAAAATAATTAAATGCTTGGCAAGATGAAGTAATGTCGTGCTTAATAATTAATTGCCCCCAACTCGCCGCGCCACGAGGGTAGTAGTCTTGATATTCTTCACATTGGTAAATACCTGAATATGAACTGCACTCTAACTGACTCTGCAAACAGTAACTTGGCTTTGGAAATAAACTACTTTGCTGCCATTCTGATAAGGTTTCCTCATCAATTGATAGGGTCTGACACAGCTCTTCGGTAGTGTAAAAGTAGGTTGCCAAAAATTTAGAAAGTTGCATTGTCAAATACTCGTTATAAATACTGTTAATATATACAGTGTTTGATTTTGGCTTAACTTTGATTTTTTCTCAAGTATTTTTATTTATTACAGCTCACTACTCGGAAAATGGCTGTGTTTATGATACAACTAGCGCAAATTTTCCAAACATTAAAAAAGTTATGCGCAACCTAGAAACAATTAAACAAGCAAGTTTGATCACCGCTATAAAAACACCATATTTAACGAATGGTGAAATTGACCTTGCTTGCTATGACGGCCTTGTTGAGCAACAAATTGCAGCTGGCGTTGATGGCATTATTGTGGGCGGTACCACAGGTGAAGGCCAACTAATGAATTGGGAAGAACACTTAATGCTGATTGCACATAGTGTTAGCAAATTCTCAGATCGTTTACTAATTGTAGGTAATACGGGTAGTAACAATACCCGTGAAGCGATTAAAGCAACCGAGTATGGTTTTGCTACAGGGATGGATGCTGCGCTACAAATCAATCCATATTACGGGCGTACGTCTTTGGCCGGAGTAAAAGAACACTTTAATCGTTTACTAGATATTGGTCCTGCGTTTATTTACAACGTAGCAGGTCGTACAGGTCAAGATCTAACCCCCGATATCATTGAACCACTCGCTAAGCACGAAAACTTTATTGGTGTAAAAGAGTGCGGTGGCAATGAGCGAATTGCTCATTATGAACAGCAAGGCATTGCTTGTTGGTCAGGTAACGACGATGAAGCGCATGATGCAAGACACATTCATAAAGCCCACGGTGTTATCTCGGTTACATCTAATATTATTCCAGGCTTATTCCGTCACTTGATGAATGAAAAGAATGATGCATTAAACGCAAAATTACAGCCTTTAATGGGGTGGTTGTTTTGCGAGCCTAATCCAATTGCGATAAATACTGCTCTGATGATGACAGGTGCGGTGAACCCTGTTTTCCGTCTACCTTATGTGCCACTATCAAATGAGCAACAAAAAATAGGGTTAGCATATATTAACGAACTTGATATTGCTGATATAGTAGGCGAAAAAGCACAACTTTTAGCTGAAAAAGACGTCATTTTACGATAAAAATGAATGAGTGCTTAATTACTTTTGTAATTAAGCACCATTGTTTTACTTTTTTGTAGCTAATAGGTAAAATTAGCAATCGTTTGGCGTTATAAGAATAATACTTGTGAAATTTGTTGTTGATAATCTGTGTTTATGGGTTGCACCCGAGCAACAAGTAGCAGGATTAAGCCACCTCGATCTTCTCGACCTTGATTTAAGCTGGGTTGCACCTATGCAGCGTCGCCGTTTAAGCCCTTTCATGAAAATGGCTCTTCATACTATGCATCAAGCACAAGGGAATCACGAGCAGCTCGCCGTAAATTTTTCATCGCGTCATGGCGACTTACCAAAAACGGCGAATCTATTACATTCACTAGTTGAACAAGAGCCTCTTTCTCCTACCGCATTTGGTTTGAGTGTGCACAATGCCGCAACCGGGTTGTTCTCTATTATTGCAAAAAATAAAGCACCAATGAATGCCATCGCAGGTGGGCAAGACAGTATTATTTCTGCCATGATCGATGGCTTTGCACGTGTTCATATTGGTGTTGAGCAGCAAATTTTAATAGCCCATGCCGAAAGCGTATTACCCGATGAATACTTACCATTTAGCGATGAGCAACAAATTGCTCATAGTGTGTCGTTTGTATTATCAAAAGCACAGATCGGTAAGCCGTATTTTGAATTAATAAAACTTCCTGAATCAGAACATACGCAAAGTGACTCATGTTTACCATTGAGTTTGCAATTGGCAGCTGCTTTAACAAGCAAAGGAACACAATCGCTGCTTTCACATCAACAATCAGCTTGGATGCTACAGTACCATGGCGACTAACTTTTATATAAAGTTGAATAAAATTTGGCGTGTATTGGCAACGGGGTTTTGTTTTACTGTATTTGGTTTTGGCGGTATTCTTCTAACCTTATTGGTTTTACCTATCCAACGCTTATTTGAACCCTGCCAAGCAAAACGTAAGCAAAAAGCGCGTTTAACGGTTCATTATAGTTTTAAATTTTTTGTTGCCTTGATGCATTACACTGGTGCTATCCATTTTTCGGTGCATGATAAACAGCGATTTCATGATCTTAAAGGGCAACTTGTACTTGCCAATCATCCTTCATTAATTGATGTTGTGGTGCTGATATCTGTCATTAAAAATGCTGACTGCGTGGTCAAAGCACACCTATTTAAAAATCCATTTATGCGCGGTGTAATTAAGGGCACAGGTTATATTAGTAATGAAGACCCACAAGAGTTACTAAACGAATGTGAAGCATCACTTGCTGCTGGAAATAACCTGATTATCTTTCCTGAAGGCACCCGCACAACCCCTGGTGAACAGTTAAAATTTAAGCGTGGCGCTGCGAATATTGCTGCTCGCTGTAAAGCCCCTATTACCTCAGTGCTGATTAGTATGAAACCAAGTACTTTGACCAAAGGCACACCATGGTATTGCGTCGCAGCAACAAAAGCGCATTTTGAAATGCGCTTTGCCAGTGACCCATTTACATTTAATGACACACTTAATAATGAACAACCCGCTATGCAAGCACGACAATTAACCCGTGATTTGCAACATTACTTTTCAGAGGAACTCAGGCACCTATGACTGAACTAAAGAACAAAATAAAACAATTAATCATTAGCAGCTTAGATCTTGAAGATATTACCGTGGATGATATTGAAAATGACCAACCTCTATTTGTTGATGGTTTAGGTCTAGATAGCATCGATGCGCTTGAGCTTGGTTTAGCCATTAAAAAAGAGTTTAACGTTAAAATTGACGCAAACTCAGAACAAACAAAAGCCCATTTTGCATCAGTAGATGCACTGGCAGAATTTATTAACCAACACCAATCATAATACAGACTTAGAAGTAGGAATAAGCATGAAAACCGCTGCTGACATTTACAACGTTTTACAGGGCATTTTAGTAGATGAATTTGAGATTGATGCTGATGATATCAGCCTAGATGCGCACCTGTATCAAGACTTAGATCTTGATAGCATTGATGCTGTTGACTTAGTTGTAAAGTTACGCGAAATCACTGGCAAAAAAATTGAGCCAGATGCATTTAAACAAGTGCGTACTGTGCAAGATGTGGTAAACGAAGTAGAAAAACTCGTTTCATAAACATTATTATGCTCAAAGCGATAACCACAACACTGCTCTTAGTGTGCTTATCTTTATACCCGTTTATTGTGTATTTTGGATTACAGCATATCTCATTAAGGCAAGTGAGCTTGGTACTGATGGTATTGGTCGGCTTAAGGCTTTTGCTTAGCAAAAAGCTGCTCAAATCTATGCCATGGATAAAACCCGCCTCTATTTTGGCAATTATCGCTTTAGCAACAACGCAGTTTTTTAACAGTGATCTGGGCTTAAAACTTTACCCAGTCATTATAAATACAGTAATGGCAATCACCTTTGCTTATTCGCTGAAAAATGGCCCAACAGTCATTGAGAGTTTTGCTCGAATTAAAGAGCCTGATCTTGATGAAAAAGGGGTTAATTACACGCGCCAAGTTACTAAAGTATGGTGCGCGTTTTTTATTATTAATGGCAGTATTGCGTTATACACTAGCCTATTTACTTCGTTAAAGACATGGACTCTGTACAACGGATTAATAGCCTATATTCTGATAGCTCTCTTAGGCCTTGTGGAATGGCTTGTAAGACAAAAGGTTAAAAGTAATGGTAGCGAGTAACCTGAAATTTCACCCAGACGCTGCATTTGTTGTTGCAGGGCAGCCAATAACACAAACACAGTTTTATGCTGATATTGCGGCTTATCAAAGTAAGCTCACAGCGCTGAAAACTGGCAGCCATGTAGTGTTATTCCATCCTGATACCTACCAATTTGCAGTGCGCTTATTTGCTTTAGCCTGTAGTGGTCATAATGTCATTTTGCCACCTAATGGTCAGCATGAAACATTAAGTTTATTGCTTGCGCAGTCTGCTTTTTTTGCTGGTGATGCAACTAATATCGATGACGATGTGTTATTTACCAACCTTGAACAAAGCCTTGGTCACACGCCTTTGCAAACTAACCGTTTACAATGGCCAACAAACACTGCTGTTATATTTTATACGTCAGGCTCATCAGGACAATCTAAACCGATTGTGAAACCGTGGCGGGTATTAAATAGAGAACTCGCAGTATTATCAATGTCATTTGACTTACCACGTCAATTTACGTTTTTAGCGACCGTATCGCATCAACATATTTATGGCTTATTGTTCCGTTTACTTTGGCCGTTGTCTAAGGGTCATATAATTGATAGCGAGCAAATTCAGTATCCAGAACATATCGCGCAAAGGTTAAAAACCATTCGATATGCTGTGCTCGTTTCAAGCCCAGCACAGCTTGGCCGTTTATGTGCTGATAATGTGTTAATACCTGAACGCGACAAAATTAAGTGGTTATTTTCCTCTGGCGGACCACTCAATAATGAGCATGCCGAAACTTTATTTAATCAGTTAGCTCGCCCTGCTACCCAAGTCTTTGGAAGTACAGAGACTGGCGGTATTGCTTATCGACAAGTTACGCAGGCGGCGGTCGATGTACCATGGCAGCCGTTTAATGGTAATTTTTTATCGTTAAATCATGAAGGGCGATTGATGCTAGATTCTGCGATTTTAGAGCAATCGAACTTTCCTTTAGATGATAGAGCACTCGTTCATAAAAATGGTCAATTTAAACTGTTGGGCCGTATAGACAGAACGATAAAAATTGAAGAAAAACGTTTAAATTTAGATGAGCTTGAGAGTTATCTGCAAAACCATGACTGGGTAAAAGAAGTAAAAGTAGTGGTTATTCCAGCCAAGCGTGTACAAATTGGTGCGGTGGTTGTGCTCAGTGATGAAGCTAATAAAGAGCTTGAACAACACGGTAAATTAGCAATAAACCGCGCATTACAAGCGCACCTCTCAAACCGCTTTGAACGTATTTGCTTACCACGTAAATGGCGCTACATCGATGCACTTCCTTTTAACAGCCAAGCTAAATTAAGTTTAAAAACATTGGAGCAGTATTTTGCCAAGCCTGAATAACGTAACCCCAGAGGTGGCCGTTTTATCACAAACTGAAACTAGCGTGAGTTTAGCGTTAACCATTGCAGCTGATTTAGATTATTTTCGCGGCCACTTTCCAGATGCGCCAATTTTAGCAGGCGTAGTACAGCTGGATTGGGCAGTAAAATATGCTCAGCAATATTTGGGTTTTGGCAAACTTGTACAAGATTTAGAAGTGTTAAAGTTTCAGGTAGTAACAACCCCTGATATGACGGTAAACCTAACCCTTGAGCGTAATGCAAAAGGTAAGTGCTTGTTTAGCTATCAATCAGACAAAGGCCAGCATGCGTCTGGTCGAATTGTATTTTGTGATTAAGCCATGAACCAGTTTTGTATTGTTATTCCTAATTACAATCATACACATGCTATTGCTGCTGTACTCGATGAGCTAAAAGAATTACAGCTGCCAATTATCATGGTTGATGATGGTAGTGACGAAGATGCCAAGCAAGTATTTGCAGAGCTTGACACTCAGTACGACTTTTTAACCTTGATAAGCCATGCTCAAAATCAAGGTAAGGGTGGGGCCGTTCAAACTGGGTTGTTGGCTGCCTATCAACAAGGGTTTAGCCATGCTATTCAGGTTGATGCAGACGGTCAGCACTCGTTAGCAGATATTAGTAAGTTGATTGAACTGAGTAATGAATCACCGAAAAAAGTGATCAGCGGTTGTCCAATTTATGACAGCTCAGTGCCTAAGCACCGTTATTTGAGCCGTTATATCACCCATTTTTGGGTTTGGGTGGAGACCCTAAGCTTTGATATTGTCGATTCAATGTGTGGTTTCCGGGTTTATCCATTAGCAGCTGTTGAACAATTAATGACAAAGCAACCGCTTGGCAAGCGCATGGACTTTGATATCGAGATTTTGGTCAGGCTTTATTGGCAAGGTGTAAAAGTCACGTTTTTGCCAACCCAGGTCATTTACCCTGAAAATGGCGTATCTCACTTTCGAGCCTTACACGATAACGTGGGAATTTCTTGGCTACATACGCGTTTATTCTTTGGCATGTTGCTACGCTCACCTAAGCTACTTTGGCGTAAGGTGGCTGGCTAATGGCTGTAAAGCACTGGTCAAAAATGCAAGAACGTGGCAATCGCTTTGGCATGCAGATATTGCTTGTGTGTTATCGCGTATTTGGTCGTAAAGGCTTGTGGCTGGTGCTGTTTCCAGTGGTGTTTTATTTGTTTTTAACAGGCAAAACTGCCCGCCAAGCATCACATACATTCTTAACTCAAGCGCGTAAGGTGAATGGTAATAGTAAAGCCGTTACTTGGCGTGACAGCTTTCGTCATTTTTGCTGCTTTGCAGACAGCGCTTTTGACAAAATAGATGCTTGGCTTGGGCGAATACAGCAACATAACATTCTTTACACTAACGAAGCGCTTTTTAAACAACTTGATGAGCAACAGCAAGGGGCTATTTTTATCGGCTCGCATCTTGGCAACTTAGAGGTATGTAGGGCCCTTAGCCAACACAGAAACAGTAAAACGATTAATGTATTGGTGTTTACTCATCATGCCGTTGAGTTTAATAAATTACTGAAAAGTATTAATCCGGATGTTGCGGTAAACCTCATTCAAGTAACCGATCTTGGCCCAGATATGGCGATTATGCTTAAAGAAAAAGTCGAGCAGGGTGAAATAGTGGTGATTGTCGGTGATAGAACCAGTACCACCACCACAGGAAGAGTAATCGAAGCTGACTTTTTAGGTAAGCCAGCCCCTTTTTCACAAGGGCCATTTATTTTAGCTGCGCTGTTAGATTGCCCGGTGTTTCATCTGTTTTGTTTAAAAGATAAAAAGCCAAATGGCGAAATATTTTACCGCGTGATTTTTGAAAAATACGCCGACAAGCTCGTTTTACCGCGTAAAACGAGACAACAAACATTACAACAAATTGTCAGTGATTATGCGCAAAGGCTCAGTTTTTACGCTGCGGCCTATCCGTATCAATGGTTTAATTTTTATGATTTTTGGCAAAATGACGAGCATGTGTCTCGTGGTCAAAACAAGGAGAACTAAGGTGTCAAAGCACACGACTACCGTATTTGGCGAGCAGCGTTTATCGATTGAAGATATTGTTCATATTGCATTAGAGCAAGGTGCTGTAGCGTTAACATCAGACCGTCAATTTGCGAATAAAATAGACAGCGCCGTAGCGTTTTTAGATAAGTTGCTTGAAGATGATGGCGTGATATACGGCGTTACCACAGGTTATGGCGACTCGGTAACCGTAAAAGTGCCACTTGATTTAGTCAATGAATTACCACTGCACCTTACTCGTTTTCATGGATGTGGCCTTGGCGATGTTTTTAATCTAGCCCAAGGACGCGCTATTTTAGCGACCCGTTTAACCTCGCTTTCACAGGGGTATTCTGGTGTTAGCTGGGATATGTTGAACTTATTACGTGACTTTTTAAATCACAATATTGTACCGGTAATTCCGCAAGAAGGGTCGGTGGGAGCCAGTGGTGATTTAACCCCGCTTTCGTATGTAGCCGGTGCCATGGTTGGTGAGCGCGATGTGTATTACAAAGGCGAAATTAAAAACAGTCTAGAGGTGATGCAAGAACTTGGCTTAAAGCCATTAAAGCTGCGCCCGAAAGAAGGGCTGGCAGTCATGAATGGCACGGCCGTGATGACAGCTTTGGCATGTCTTGCTTATGATAGAGCAGATTACTTAGTTAAATTGACCAGCCGTATAACAGCCCTTGCAAGCCTTGCATTAAAAGGTAACAGTCATCACTTTGATGATATTTTGTTTTCGGTGAAGCCACATCCAGGGCAACAGCAAGTAGCTGCATGGATCCGTGGAGACTTAAACCATGTAGAGCACCCGCGTAACGCTGACCGCTTGCAAGATAGGTATTCAATTCGCTGTGCCCCACATGTTATTGGTGTTCTTCAAGATAGTTTGCCGTGGTTTAGGCAAATGATTGAAAATGAACTAAATTCGGCGAATGACAATCCAATTATTGATGGTGAAGGTGAACACGTGCTGCATGGTGGTCACTTCTATGGTGGCCATATTGCAATGGTGATGGATAGCATGAAAACGGCTGTGGCAAATTTAGCAGACTTAGCTGACAGACAAATAGCATCGTTAGTGGATACACGCTATAACAATGGGTTACCCTCTAATCTATCGGCAAGTAACGATGAGCGCCGTTACATTAACCATGGTTTTAAAGCGGTGCAAATCGGTGCTAGTGCGTACACTGCTGAAGCATTAAAACTGACCATGCCAGCGAGTGTGTTTTCTCGTTCGACCGAGTGTCATAACCAAGATAAAGTGAGTATGGGAACCATAGCAGCGCGAGATTGTTTACGTATATTGCAGCTTACTGAACAAGTGGTTGCAAGTACCTTGCTCGCGAGTATTCAAGGTCTACGTTTACGTATTAACAGTGGTGAGCTTGAGTTTGCTAGTTTAACTAGTGATGTACAAAGTATGTATCAAGACATTAGCGAGTTTTTCCCGCTGCTTGATGAAGACCGTCCACTAGAAGCTGTTCTTCGCTATACGGTTGACGCTATTCAAACAAAACGTTGGAGTTTATATGCATAGTCGTGGCTCGTTGCTGAGCACTCATGTTGAGATTGAAATTCCTTTTCATGATTGCGATCCAATGAATGTGGTATGGCATGGTAATTACCCGCGCTATTTAGAAGTCGCGCGCTGCGAATTACTGCGTTTGTTTGACTATGACTATGTGCAAATGCAAGAGTCTGGCTATGCGTGGCCGATTATTGACATGCATATTAAGTACGTCGGCTCAGCATTGTTCACACAAAAAATCCGCGTTGATGCGTACTTAAAAGAATATGAAACACGATTACGTATCGATTACGTAATCACTGATTGCGCTACAGGTAAAAAGTTAACCAAAGCAACGACTATCCAAGTTGCGGTTGATATAGAGAAAAAAGAAATGCAGTTTGTTTCGCCGCCTGTTTTACATGAAAAACTTCAAAAGGTGATTTAATGCGATTAAGCGTGTTGTTACTGAGTGTGCTAGTTTTTTTTCCTGTGTTTGCATCAAGCGCAGTGACAGAGCAAGGCACATTTAGCCAAGAGAAGCATTTTAAAGGATTTAGTAAACCTTTTATATCAACAGGTTCGTTTGAACTTGCTGAAGATGGCCTCACTTGGCAGGTTGAGTCTCCGGTTAAAAGCACGCTATTAATTAAGCAAGGGCAAGTATATACCCTTAACGCTCAAGATGAGCCGCAGCTACAAAAAGGCGCTGAGCCTTACGTTAATTTACTGCAAGCAATTTTAAAGCATGATGAAGTGGCGCTTGCTGAGCAATTTACGATGACAGACCATGCAGAGCCCGGTTGTCAGACTTTATTACCTAAAGATGACCTGCTAAAGCAGCTATTTAGTCAGTTCGAATTATGTGTAGCAGCAGAGCAAGTGAGCCGTGTGCGTCTTCAAGAAGCAAATGGTAACTTTACTGTATTACGCTTTGCTTATCCTCACAATGAGCAAAAACAGTGAAAGCATGGGGCCTAACGCTCGCTTGGCTGAGCCTATTAGTTAGCGCCTTAGTGGCTGTTTTTATTCTAAAACAGCCTACGTTGAATAATGATATTTTGGCTTTGTTGCCAAAGTCAGAACCGCGTTTACAGCAAGTCGAAGAACACTTTTTTTCAGCTAACAAACAGCAGTTGAGCTTTTCTTTTCGTGGTGAGAATGCAGTAAAAGCTTATGATGAATTACATCAATGGCTGGCGAGCAAACACATTGAGCCTCGTTTTAAGTTACCAGAAATATCCCAGTTGGCAGCATTTTACGGTCAGTACGCAGGGCATTTAGTTTCCGAGGAATATAAGCAAGCGATTGGCGATGCTAATCGCTTTCAACAGTATTACTTTAATCAGTTGAGTAAAGTCGCTGATCCTTTTGTTTCAAGTACTATCAACCAAGACCCTACGCTTGCTACAGCGGGGTTCTTATCCGAGGCAATGGCGCACATGCAGCAATTTGAGCTGCAAGATGGCCGAATTAACATTAACTATCAAGGTGATGAGTATTTAATGTTATTCGTGCAAAGTGCTGACAATGCCTTTTCAATAAATCAATCAATAGCTTTGAGCAATGAGATAGTTACCTATATCGCTGAGCTTGAAAGCCGCTATCCCGATACACAAATTCGCTATGCCGGTGCTTTATTTCATACCGCAGCAAATGCGCAGCAAGCCAAATTTGAAATGACCTTGTTTGGTTCGGTGAGCTTGCTGGCGCTTATTTTGATGGTGGTGTGGGTGTTTCGCTCGATAAATGCATTGTGGCTGGCCTCTGTAACCGTGATAAGCGCCGCTATTGGTGGCACCATTGCGCTGATCAGTATTTTTAGTCAGGTGCATGTATTAACCATGGTGTTTGCAGTGACGCTGATTGGTATTGCCATTGATTATGCATTTCATGGCATGCTTGATTTAACCGAGCAGCCGCAAGGTTTTAGCCAAGGGCTCAAACTGGCGCTGCTCTTGTCGTTACTAACCACTATACTCGGTTACGCGAGTTTGTTTTTCTCGCCAGTACAGTTACTCAGTCAAGTAGGCGTATTTGTTGTTGCAGGGCTAGTTACAGCTTGGCTTTGCACCCGTATCTTATTTCCCTATTGGCAAGCTGGTTTAACCATTAACGCTGCTGCTCATCGATTAGCAAACATGTTAAGTGGTTATTTAAAACGATTAACGCATTATCGCGTTGCACTCAGCATGCTGATGTTAGTGTTTCTAAGTGCCTTTGCCTTACTAAAACCCCCTGTGATTAATGATGATGTAAAGCTGTTAAATGCAAGTCCTGCTGATTTAATGCAAAACGAAGCGTTGCATATGTCTTTATTAGGAAAAGATAATGGCCAAATCATGATTTTATTTGCCGATAATGCGCAGCAATTACTAGAAAAACAAGAAACACTCAAGACAAAAATAACTGGGCTCAATGGTAACGTATTGATGCTTAGTGACTTAGTGCCTAGTAAGCAATTGCAAAAACAAAACTACGAGCAATTACATTCGGCCCAGCAAGCCATGAGTGTGGTTAGCCAAATGACAGGGACGCCTGTTGAGCTCTCAACATCAATGCTTGATTTAAACGCGGCACTTAATTCACCATTAGCGCCGTTAATCGCTAACCAAGTGATCTCAAACAATACACTCACCGCAAGCTGGTTTATGGTAACCGGTGTAAATAAATCCGAGCTTAAGGGTTTGGCCAACGCTTCTACAGACTTAATTGTTTACGATAAAGTTGCGATGATAAGCGAAGGTTTAAGCCATTACTCAAATTCGTTACTGGTGACACTGGCCATTGCGATGATCTTTGCGTTATTACTTTTTAGCGTTAAATTTGGTTTTAAAACAGCATGTAAGCAAATTTTAGTGCTTATACTAACAACTTCTGCAGTACTGCTGCTCTGCAGTGCGCTGCAATCTCAGCTATCGATTTTTAATCTGTTAGGCTGTTTATTGATATTAGCCTTGGCAATTGATTATTTGGTGTTTTATCAAGTTAATAATTTAAGTCCTAGCAATGTGCTTGCAATTAGTTTATCAGCGGCTTCATCGATGTGGGTATTTGGCATGTTGGCCGTTTCGAAAACACCAGCTATTTTCAGTTTCGGACTAACGGTGTTAGTGGGGTTAGTATGTATCTATATCCTTGCGCCGCTCAGTATTGCATTACCTAAAAATAAGGAAAAATAATAGGTGAATAATCAAGTTCAACAGGCTGATGTTGTTATTATTGGTGCTGGCCCTTCAGGTGCAGTGGCAGCCAGTTTACTAGTGAAAAAAGGTTGGCATGTGGTGATGTTAGAGCAGCAAACCTTTCCTCGTTTTTCGATTGGTGAAAGTTTATTACCTCAGTGCATGAGCTTTTTAGCTGAGGCAGACCTTGAGCAAGCGGTGCAAGCACAGGCACAATCGCTTGGTTTTCAGTTTAAAAATGGTGCGGCGTTTCAGCGTCGGGGCGACCACACAACGATCGATTTTACCGAAAAATTTAGCGAAGGCCCTGGCACGACTTTTCAGGTAAAACGTGCGGACTTTGATAAATGCTTAGCCGATGGTGCCATGCAGCAGGGGGCTGAAATACGTTACCAGCATAGCGTGTTTGCGTACACCGATTGTGAAGATGGCGCTTTACTTGATGTTACAGATGAAAACCAGCAAAGCTATCAAATTAAAGGGCGTTTTGTACTTGATGCCAGTGGTTTTGGCAGAGTATTACCTCGCTTACTTGATTTAGAGTCAGCATCAAATTTCCCTGTACGCTGGGCTTTTTTCAGCCATTTTAAAGATAATATTAGCGATCCCCAGTTTGACCGTGAAAAAATCTTAATTAATGTTCATCCAGAGCATAAAGATATTTGGTATTGGTTGATTCCATTTAGTGATGGTACGGCAAGCATTGGTGTAGTTGGTAAACCAGAGCAGCTTGAAGATAAACTCCCCCTCGCTGGCTTAAATGAATTTATCGAGCAAGACAGCTATTTAAGTGAGTTATTAGCCAACCGAGAAGCTATAGGTGAAGCGCGTGCTATCAAAGGCTATTCTGCTAATGTGTCGAGCTTGTATGGTGAGCATTTTGCACTACTTGGTAATGCAGGTGAATTTTTAGATCCGGTGTTTTCATCTGGGGTGACGATTGCGTTAAAATCAGCCTCATTGGTTGCTCCTTTAGTTGATAGCTACTTACGTGGTGAGCAAGTTGATTTCAAAAACGATTACAGTGAGCCTTTGCAACAAGGAGTTAATTGCTTTAGAACCTACGTCAGTGCTTGGTATGATGGCTCATTTCAAGACGTGATTTTTTACAGTGAGAAAAACCAACAAATTCGCGAGATGATCAGTGCTATTCTTGCAGGCTATGCTTGGGATTTACAAAACCCATTTGTAAAACAAAGCAACAAACGCTTAAATACGTTGGTTGAATTATGTCGCGATTAACACGCTCTTTGCTTTTAAGTTTGAGCATATTAGTGGCTAGTTGTGCCAGTGAATTTGCTGTAAAAACGGGCGTTGATTTAGCGCCAAATGCAGGAATTTACTTGCTTGATCCACCTCCGTCATTAGTTGCTGATAATTGGCAGCAAGTGCTTGAAGTACGCCATGGTGATGAGCGGTATACGTTACTAGCGCAGCTGAGTTTAAATAGTGAAACAGGTATCAACTTGGCTGTTATGACGGCTCAAGGTATGCCTATTTTTCAATTAGAAAAAGCGCCACTTGGGCCAATTAAAAGCGAAAAAATGCTCCCAATCAACGCTGTTGATCCTCGTTATATTCTCGCTGATATCATGCTTGTGCACTGGCCTGTTACTGTGCTGAACTCTCAGCTTTATGGCTTGAACCTAGATGAACAAGGAACGACGCGACGTTTATATCAGGGTGAGCAGTTAATTAGTGAAATTCGCTATTTAGACGGTGCAACAGAACTTGTAAACTATCAGCGAAATTACAAAATTAAATTTCAAAGGGTTAATTGATTATGCCATTTTGGCTTAACGACTTAGGTATTGTTAGTGCATTGGGGGTTGGTCACCAACAGACAATGCAAAGTATCAGCTTACAACCTAAACAAACACTCACAGAGGTGACGTCGCTTGCATTTGAGCAGCGTCCAACCTTTGTCGGCTTGGTTAATGAGTTGCCATTAACAGCATCAATGCGATTTTATCAGCTAATCGATTTAGCGCTGGCGCAAATTGCAGACACATTAGCAAGCATAAACATTCCGAGCAGCCGTATTGCTGTGGTGATTGGTACCAGTACTGCAGCCATTCAAGAAGGTGAAAGAGGCCGAAAATCCCATGCGGCGCAGGGAAAGTGGCCAGAGGGATTTGATTATTACGACCAAGCGCTCGTCGCTCCGGCCAATTACATTGCCAAAAAGCTCGCTGCAAACGGGCCCTGTTATAGTATTTCAACTGCGTGTAGTTCAAGTGCCAAAGCGCTTATTAGTGCTCGCGCCTTACTTAGTGCCGATTTAGCCGATGTGGTGATTTGTGGAGGGGTAGATAGCTTGTGTCAACTCACTATCAATGGTTTTGATTCGTTATCTTCTATCAGTGATGAAATTTGTAAGCCATTTAGCGCTGACAGAGCAGGCATTAATATTGGTGAAGCCGCAGCGTTATTTGTTATGAGTAAAGAGCAGCATACAAAACAAAGTATCGCCTTTTTAGGTGGTGGTGAAAGCTCTGATGCCCATCATATTTCAGCTCCGATTGCTGATGGTTCTGGTGCAATCGCAGCTATGACAATGGCATTGCAAGACGCGAATTTAAGGCCATCAGATATCGACTACATAAATGCTCATGGGACAGCAACGCCGCAAAATGATGCAATGGAATCTTTGGCAATCAGTGAAGTGTTTGGTCAAAATACCAAGGTGAGCTCCTCTAAACATTTAACCGGGCATACTTTAGGAGCCGCAGGTGCTTTAGAGGCTGGGTTATGTTGGTTATACCTAGCTTATCCAGAGTTTAATGATTTAGTGTGGAATCAGGTTACTGAGGATGACTCTTTAGCTGAAATTGGCTTAATAACGCAATCAGAAAAAGCAGAAATTAATCACTGTTTATCAAATTCATTTGCCTTTGGTGGCAATAATGTCAGTGTAGTATTAGGACATCTAAATGAATCATTATAAAATTGAGCAAGTAGTCCCTCACAGAAAACCAATGATTTTGCTCAATCGTCTCAGTAATTACAGCGAAGAGTCAGGTTGCTGCGAAGTTGATATTAGTTCACACAGCCCGTTTTATGACGAGAGCTTAAATGGAGTTGCTAGTTATATTGGCTGTGAATATATGGCGCAAACTATCGCGGCCTACGCTGGTGCGCTGGCAAAGGACAAAGGGGATGAAGTTCAAATTGGCTTTTTAATTGGTACGCGCAAATATAAAACCTATGCCCCGGTATTTAAAAACGAGCAGACGCTTAAAGTATCGGTCACAAAATTATATCAAGAAGAATCAGGGTTAAGTGTATTTGAGTGTCAAATTCACAGCGATGAAACATGCTTAGCAGAAGCTAAAATTAATGTGTTTCAACCACAGGACCCAATGCAGTTTATAAGAGAAAATCAATGACAAAACGTATTTTAGTCACAGGCTCAAGCCGCGGAATAGGCAAAGCAATCGCTCTTAGATTAGCTAACGATGGCTTTGATATCGCTGTTCATTGTCGCAGTGGTGTGGCTGAAGCCGAGCAAACCTGTCAAGAAATTAGTGTCCTTGGTCGCCACGCAAGCTTATTGCAATTTGATGTGTGCGATAGAGAGCTTGCTAAACAACAAATTGAAGCAGATATCGCTGAGCATGGTACTTATTACGGCGTGATTTGTAATGCTGGTATCACTAATGATATGGCGTTTCCAGCAATGCAAGGTGATGACTGGGATAAGGTGATCCGTACCGGCCTTGATGGTTTTTACAACGTGGTTCATCCAACCGTGATGCCAATGGTGCAAGGTCGTAAAGGTGGACGTATCGTAACTATGGCATCAGTGTCAGGGATTGCTGGTAATCGCGGGCAGGTAAACTACAGTGCAGCGAAAGCGGGCATAATTGGTGCGACAAAAGCGCTTTCGCTCGAGCTTGCTAAGCGTAAGATCACCGTTAACTGTGTGGCACCTGGATTAATCGAAACCGAAATGACAGACGATTTACCAGTTGATGAAATGCTAAAAATGATCCCATTAAAACGTATGGGCTCAGTTAATGAAGTGGCTGGCACGGTGTCATTTTTATGTTCAGATGACGCTGCGTATATCACACGCCAAGTTATTTCTGTGAACGGCGGTATGGTGTAATGAAGCGCGTTGTTGTTACAGGCATGTCTGCCATTACCGCATTAGGTGATACATGGGGCGAATTTAAATCAGCTTTGCAAAAAGGTGAAAATGCCGTTCAGTACATGACTGACTGGGATGTTGCGCCAGAATTAAACACTCGATTAGCCGCACCTGTTACTCATTTTAGTAAACCAAGCCACTACAAACGCAAACAAGTTCGCTCAATGGGGCGCGTTGCTATGATGTCGACGCGAACCACTGAGCTTGCTTTAGAAGAAGCTGGTCTGCTCGAACACCCAAGTCTAACCGATGGTTCAACAGGTATTGCCTTTGGTTCGTCAACGGGGTCAACGCCACCATTATTAGCTTTTGCGAAAATGATGGAAACTGGTGAAATGAATGGCGTAACGGCAACTAGTTACATCCAAATGATGGCTCACACAGCACCAGTGAATGTGGGCGTTTTTTTTGGCTTAAAAGGTCGGGTGATCACCACAAGCTCAGCTTGTACATCAGGTTCTCAGGGGATAGGTTATGCCTACGAAGCCATTAAGTATGGACGTCAAAAAGCCATGGTTGCTGGTGGTGCAGAAGAGTTGTGTATCACTGAAGCCGCGGTATTTGACACCTTATATGCTACAAGCACCAAAAACGATGCTGCGAAAAGCACGCCACGGCCATTTGATCAAAATCGTGACGGTCTCGTTATTGGTGAAGGCGCGGGCACACTCATTTTAGAAGAGTATGAACACGCTGTTGCCCGTGGAGCGACTATTTATGCTGAGTTAGTCGGTTTTGGTTGTAACTCAGATGGTCAACATGTCACGCAGCCCACTGCAGAAACAATGCAAGTAGCTATCGAAATGGCACTGAATGATGCACAGCTTACTGCTAGTCAGATTGGCTATGTAAATGCCCATGGTACTTCAACGGACCGTGGTGATATTGCGGAATCTCTGGCGACTTTCAATGCCCTTGGGAAGAAACCAATTAGCTCATTAAAAAGCTATTTAGGTCACACCTTAGGAGCGTGTGGTGCCATTGAAGCATGGGCAAGTATTAACATGATGAATGATGGTTGGTTTGCACCTACTATCAATTTAACTGATGTCGATGCTGAGTGCGCTGATTTAGATTATATCAAGGGTAATGGCCGTGAAATACAAACAGATTACATCATGAGTAATAATTTTGCGTTTGGTGGCATCAATACGTCGTTAATCTTTAAAAAGTGGCAAGCATGATCAACCGCTGCATTTTAAGTATTTTATTTGTTCTAACTTTTAATGCTTATGCTGCAGAAGATAGTGCAGAAAAAGGTGCTGCAAAAATGGAGCTAGGCGCTGGCCTGTTTTATGCTGATATCCCACATTATTTGGGATCGGATGAAAGTGAGCACTACTTATTGCCTGTGCCTTATTTTCGTTATCAAAGCGATAAAATGGCCATCGACCGCAACAATTTCACTGGTTTTTTGTGGCAACAAGAAAATCTTCATTTAGATTTATCTGCCAATGTGGGGCTTGCGGTTGACAGTGAAGACAATAAAGCCCGAGAAGGTATGGATGATCTAGATTGGGTGTTTGAATTAGGGCCTTCACTTAATTACTACCTAATAGGTGAACCAAACGCTAAACAGCACTTGTATTTAAGCCTGTTTGCACGCAAAGCCATTGCAACGGATTTCTCTGGTATTGATGATATTGGTTGGCGTTATGGACCAAGTGTGTATTATCGAGTGCCGATCATCGAAAAGGCGGATTCACAATTTTCATTAGCGTTTCGTGGCAATATCAACTTTGCTACCGATAAATACCTTGATTACTACTATGGGGTGAGTGACTTACATAGCAATGAAACTCGCCAAGCATACTCAAGCCGTTCAGGTTTTTCTGGTGCTGATGTATCAATTGGGGTACATTTTGACACGCCAAAGTATTGGTTAGGTGGTTTTGTTAAATATCATCACCTTGCTGACAGTCAACAAGATGCAAGCCCACTCGTGAAGCAAGATTATAATGTTTCGGTTGGTTTTGGTGTTGCATGGAAGTTTTATAGAAGGAATTTTTAAATGAAGTTATTGACCCTTGCATGTGTTTTAGTTGCTTGTTTGTTTTCAGTAAAAAGTTTTGCACGTGATGATATACAAACCCTACCTATACAAGCATTACTTGAAACCAGTAAAGCGAAACAAGCACTGTTAGATATTCCACTTTACTTTGCTGATCAAAGTCATAACACCATTAAAACTAAGTATGGTGAAGTTATCACCAATAAGAAAACCAACGCGTTTAATAAAACGGACCGTGAAGCCTGTGAATGGGTAATGCTTAGTGCTTTAAAAGCATTACAAGAGCGTGCTGTACGTGAAGGCATGAATGCGGTTGTAAATATTCAGTCGTACTACAAGAAACGTGAGTTTGTTAGCCAAACCGAATATCAATGTGGTGCGGGTACATTTATCGCTGGTGTGGCATTAAAAGGCACTTTAGTTAAGTTATAACTAACTAAAGTCATTTTTTTTCTGTATAATTTGCGACCCTTGATATGATGGCCGCAGGTTATACAGCATGAATTTTAAATCATTTAGTTTTTCTTCTGAGCTTTTACAGGCATTAGAAGAGCTTAATTTCGAAACGCTTACTCCCGTTCAACGTAGTGCAATTCCTGCGGTAAGAAAAGGCAAAGACGTACTTGTTAGTGCGCAAACAGGCACCGGTAAAACGGCTGCTTTTGCATTGCCTATTATTCAAAAGTTATCAGAATCTGCTGTTAGTGATAAGAATGCGCCAAGTGCCCTAGTGTTAGCGCCTACTCGTGAATTAGCAGAGCAAATAGCCAATAATTTTAAAGCGTTTGCCAAATACACGGAATTAAAAACTGTTTGTCTTTTTGGTGGGGTTAATCTTGCAGGCCAAGCTAATGACTTAAAAGCGGGTGTCGATATTGTAGTTGCAACACCTGGCCGCTTACTTGACCAACTTCGTTTGGGTAACATTAGTTTAGCTAAAGTGAAGCATTTAGTGCTTGATGAGGCTGACCGCATGCTAGACATGGGGTTTATCAGCGATATGCAAAATATTATCAATGGCTGTGATGAAGCGCGTCAAATCTTATTGTTCTCTGCAACTTTTCCAGCTGCAATTAAACAGTTTGCAAGTAAAGTTTTAAAGCAGCCTGAAGTCATTCATGTAGATCAAACAAACAGTACTGCAGAAACAGTGCAACACGTTGTTTATCCAGTTGAAGAACGTCGTAAGCAAGAGCTTTTATCTGAATTGATTGGTAAGAAAAATTGGCAGCAGGTACTTGTTTTCGTAAACATGAAAGAAACCGCTGATGAGCTTGTCAAAGAGCTGAATCTTGATGGTATTCCTGCAGTTGTTTGTCATGGCGATAAAACACAAGGTAATCGCCGCCGTGCTTTACGTGAATTTAAAGAAGGTAAAGTTCGCGTACTGGTAGCCACTGAAGTAGCTGCCCGTGGTATTGATATTGAAGGTTTACCACGTGTGATTAACATCGACCTACCTTGGCTTGCAGAAGATTATGTTCATCGTATTGGTCGTACCGGTCGTGCAGGTAAACCTGGCCAAGCGATTTCATTTGTGAGCCGTGAAGAAGAAAACACGTTATTCGATATCGAAAAGTTAATTGGTCAGCGTATTAAGCGTATTGTTTTACCTGGTTACGAAGTAAGTAACCGTGATGTATTGATTGATAAAATAGTTAAAAAGCCATCACATTTACGCCGCAGTCGCACAAACAAGCCTTCAGGTCAGGCAACTGGCGAGGCTCGTGCGAAAAACCGTTCACGCATCGCAAATGTTCGCAAATCTTTGAAAGGCAATAAACTAAGCCTTAAAAAGTAATAAATTTTCTACAAAAAGCCCCATTGCTGTTTGGCAATGGGGCTTTTTTTGGCTCTATATATAGTACGAACGGAGTATTTTGTTAATTTTTATGGTGTTAAATGCAGAATTAGATTAACAAATGTACCATGCTGAATTACAATCGCTTTGAAATCAGTCAAGTAGCGTTTCTAACGCGTCAGTGTCTAAATGGATGTTTATGCAGTACTTAAAAAGAATTATAAAAAAAATAATCACCCCTACTTTTTTACTTGGTGTTGTCTG
Organism: Pseudoalteromonas sp. Isolate3; assembly: GCF_022398505.1. Classification (NCBI taxonomy): domain Bacteria; kingdom Pseudomonadati; phylum Pseudomonadota; class Gammaproteobacteria; order Alteromonadales; family Pseudoalteromonadaceae; genus Pseudoalteromonas; species Pseudoalteromonas sp. Isolate3. Next base: position 42,724 of record NZ_JAKEVN010000017.1, read on the forward strand.
TGTGCCTTTTTATGCCAATGCATTTGATAAAGCAGAGTTCTCCCTTGCCCATATAAAAGAGTCCATCAGCGTTGATGGTGTAATGGATGAACCGCATTGGCAAGAAGCCACAAAAGTGTCATTAAAATATCAAAATGAACCAACCGAAAAAGGCACACCGCTTGTACAAACTGATGCCTATATGTATGAAGATGGTAAATACTTGTATGTTGGCTTTATTGCAAAAGATGATGACCCTTCACAAATTCGTGCTGCACTTCGTGACCGCGACACGCTTTGGCAAGATGACAATGTTGCCTTGATGATTGATACGTTCAACGATGAACGAACTGGTTATGAGTTTTATGTAAATCCACTAGGTGCGCAAGGGGATATGCGCATGACGGATATTGACGATTGGGTGGAAGACCCATCGTGGGATGCCATTTGGGATAGTGCAGGGCAAATTAATAACGATGGCTATGTGGTTGAAATGCGTATTCCGTTCACTGCTCTTCGCTTTCCAAAAGATCAAGCTGAGTTAACGTGGAGTTTTGCTGTATGGCGTAATTACCCGCGTGATGTATTTTATCAAATGTCGAATGTTGGTTTTGACAGAGATGTAAAATGTAGCTTTTGTCAGTTTGATAAACTAACAGGCTTTGCCAACATGACTGAAAGCCAAAACATTCAGCTTACGCCAACTTTAACTGCGCTTCGCCATGATACCAAAGACGCAGTGCCTGGTGATTGGCAAAATGGCGATATTGATACTGAAGCGGGCTTGGACTTACGTTGGGGTGTGACGCAAGATGCGGTTATTAATGCCACCATTAACCCTGACTTTTCGCAGGTCGAGGCCGATTCACTTGAACTTGATGTAAATACTACTTACTCAATTTACTACGCTGAAAAGCGTCCATTCTTTTTAGATGGCGCCTCTTATTTTAATACCAGCCAACTAGAGCTTTTATATACGCGAATGATTGCTGAACCTGATGTAGGTTTAAAATTAACAGGTAAAACCGGCGCGCACAGCTACGGCTTTATGTACGCTGACGATCAGAATACCAGTGTCTTACTTCCGACTAACCAAGGTTCGGGCTTTGCTAATCTAGCAGATAAAACACAAGCAGTTGCGGGACGATATCAATTTGATATCGGCCAAAAAGGCACAATTGGTGTGATGAGCACTCACCGTGAAAATGATGATTACCATAATACAGTGTTATCTCTAGATGGCAGCTACTGGTTTAATCAATCAGATAGTTTGCAGTATCAAGTAGCAAGCACAGATACCACTAACTCAGAATTTTTAGTTGATTATTATGGCGTTGATAAAAATCAATCAGATCAAGCTTATGCTATTGAATTTACTAGAACTAAGCGTGATTACGAAGTTTATGCTAATTACGAAAATATAGGTAAAGAATACCGCTCAGACTTAGGTTACCAAGCTAAAGTTGATTACGAGCAAATACAATTAGGTGGTGGGCAAACCTGGTACCGTGATGCTGATGATGCAATCACTGAGTACAGCTATAATGCTGAATGGGATAAAACTTGGGCGCAAAATGGCGACTTACTTGAAGAAGAATACGATGGCTTTTTTACCTTTAAAGGTAAGATGCAATCGCAAACAGAAATTGGCTTTATCCATCGTAATGAATTTTATGCCGGTGAGTTTTTTAATCAAAACATAGGTTATATCTACGGCGGTTTTAGACCCATCCGCGATGTCCGTTTCTTATTATATGCTCAATATGGCAGCAAAATTGACTACAGTAATGCAGCTCTAGGTACAATGGTCCGCATTGAACCTGAGATGACGTGGGATATTAACGATCATTGGCAGGTTCAGTTGGAGCACAGCTACAGCTACCTAGATAACGAGCAAAATGAGCGTGTTTATACTGCTAACTTAACGGATCTACGCGTTTATTATAAATTTAATATGCGTTCAATGCTGAAACTCGTTTTGCAGTTTGAAGATGTTGATCGAAACAACGAAGCTTATCGATTTGATGTAAGCCAAACTAACCGCGATTATGGTAGTCAGTTAGTGTATTCGTACAAGATTAACTCACAAACACTGTTTTATTTAGGGTATTCAGATAAAGGATACCAAGACGATTCGTTGGAAGGTCTTGAGCGTGATCAACGCACCTTCTTCACTAAGCTAAGCTATGCATGGCAGCTATAGCTGAAGCAATATAATAAAAACTTGGTCAGCTTATGGCTGACCAACTTCTTCGTTTACCTTAGTTCTTACCACCCCTTCAAGGCTTTTTAAGCCCCACTGCTTACCAATCTCGACAGCTTCATCAATTGGCTTTTTTAAGGTTATGGCATTGTATAGCGCAACGAGAGCGCCAACACGGTTGCTGCTAGCACAGTGAAGTAAGGTGGTTTGTTGTTGATGCTCATTGAGTAAGGCCTGAAGCTTAGTGGCATTTTCAATCGTAATATCAGCTTTAGATTGCACAGGAATATGGTAATAGTTCATGCCAAGCTCAGTCACTAATTCTTGCTCAGACCAATTTGTTTCGTTATCACCACGTAGGTTAATGATGTTCTCAACACCGAGTTGTTTTAACTTGGCAAAATCGGTTTGATTGGGCTGCCCTGAGGTTAATACATGCTCAGACTGGGCCTTTAGATTTAGAATATCCAGTTGTGTAGCGGTCGTTTGTGCTGCCGATACTGAAAAAGACAGTAAAGTAGCGCACGCTAATAATATGAAGCTCTTCATGTTATTCCTTCTATTAAGTTTAATTTTTGCGGTAAACGGTTTTACCACGGCTAATGGTTGCTAACACTTGTAAGTTATGAAGCTCTTCAGGCTTTATTTTCAACGGATTATTATCAAGGATAATTAAATCAGCTTGCATCCCTTGTTTTAATTGCCCTTTTGAGGTCTCTTCAAAGTGTTGATACGCCGGCCATGTCGTCATTGCTTGTAGTGCAGTATACACAGAAACACGTTGTTCAGGACCTAATACTTTATCTGTGCGAGTAGTGCGATTCACCGTTGCATCTAATACCCTTAGTGCATTTGGTAGAGCCACTGGCGCATCATGATGGGTGCTAAACATTAATCCTTGCTTGCGAACAGCATGAGTGGGTGAAATAAAATCGGCACGGGGGTGACCTAGCACCGAATTTACATGCCAATCGCCCCAATAAAAGGTATGCATTGGGAAGAGCGATGGAAATATGCCCAACTCTTTAAGGCGATTTACCTGATCTTGACGAATAGTTTGACCATGAATAAGTACAGGGCGGCGGTCTTTTTTACCAAGCTTGTTATTGGCATTTTCAACAGCATCTAAAAATTGCTCAATGGCGGCATCACCATTTGCATGTGTCATCACTTGCCAACCATTGGCAAAGGCCGTTTCTACATATTGATAAGCTTGTTCATCATTAAAAGTAGGGTAGCCTGCATAACCTTGCTCTTGGCCTTCAGGTGCTTTTAAGTATGGATGAGATAACCAAGCAGTTTTCCCTTGCGGTGAGCCATCAAAGTTAAGTTTTACACCCCCAATGCGAAAATGATTTGTGTAGTGTTTACTGTTATAGGTTGAGTCCATAAAACTGCTGCTGGTGGCCATATCAGCATACGCAACCACATCAATCACGAATTTATCAGCCTTTGATGCTCTTACCATCGAATCATAGGCTTCTTGAGTTGCTCGGCCTTCTTGCGCTGTGGTGTAGCCGTATTTTGTGTAGAGCTTTTGTCCTTCTTGTAGCATTAAATCTTGTAAGTCAGGATCAAACGACTGCATGAGTTTAAACAGTAAACCAAAGTGTGCATTTTCTTCGAGCACCCCATTAGGTTCTTGTGAGTTCGCCATACGACGAATTAGCCCACCTTTAGGGTTTTCTGTGTTTTCGTCGATGCCAGCCAGAGTTAAAGCTTTACTGTTTGCAACACTTAAGTGCCCCGAGGTATGAATGATGATCACTGGCTTTTCGGTGCTAACGCGGTCTAAGTCCATTTTAGTCGGGTATCTATCAAGCTCAGCATCATCGTAACCAAAGCCTAAGATAGCGCCGGTTTTTTCAATAAATGTGGTGTAATCAGGGTTATTCTGTGCGGCTGTAAGCATATTAACGATTTGCTCAACACTATTGGCATCACCATCTGGGCTAGGTAATACATTGGCTACCATGGCTTGCAAACCAACACCGTAGACATGGCTATGACCATCTACAAAGCCTGGCATCAAGGTTTTTCCTTGTAAATCAATCAGCTTTGTTTTGCCAAATTTAAACTCAAGGGCTTTAGTTTTATCACCCACAAAGATGATTTTGTCACCTTGGGTAGCGATTGCTTGTGCATATTCTGGTTCATCGCCAGTCATTGTAAGAATATCGCCACCATAATAAATGGTATCTGCAGCACTCACTTGCAGAGGTAGCGTTTTAGCTGTTTGTTCAGGGCGATTATCGCAAGCCGTTAAGGCAAGTAATGAACAAGCGATTGCGAGGTGATGTTTCATTTAAATCTTCCATGAATTTTAATTATGTCTAAGAATATAGTCTGTTTAAAAATTTTGTCTTTAAAAAATAGACTTAAATTTCATTAAAGTACAAGACTATAGCTGCACCATCGAGGCTACTACCGTTGTGAATGTTGATACCAATGCCAAAGTTGTCAAACCATGACGTCCACTTTCTACTGTCCCATAAAAAGCCGATACCGTATTCATAAAAGTGATCTGTAGAAAATGCAATACGACCATCACCACCTAAATCAATTCGCTGTCCTTTAATATAAAAAGCTTGCTCAAAAAGGCCTATTTTAAACATGTTAAACTTAGCTTTAATTCCATTGAGTGTACGCCAAGTTTCAGGAGCTGCATTACTCATTCCGTCAGGATGAGACAAGGCCCAGCCATAATAGTAATTAAAGTTAAGTTTGTATTCGTAATAGCCCCAGTGCCTTGGCAGGCGATAAATCATGGTCGCATTTGGATTTAGTACTAGTGCATTACTATTTAGGTTGGTGTAAAGATTATCAGCTAAAGGCTGTATATTACGTCTAGATTCGGGCGAGTTGTACTCGTAATCATTGTTGTAATGTAAGTAGTGACTGTTAAAGCCAAGTTGATATGACCATTTAGATCCAAGCGCTTTCTCTGCATTAACACCGATCATGCTGTTATACACCGTTTCTGAAATATAGTCGTCAGCGACATTGTCATACAGTGAGATAAAATCTGATTGATTTAAATAGCTGACTCTACCTGTCAAACTTAGTTTGTGCTGATAAATTGGCTCATCAAGCTGCCATGTATAAGGAATGCTGTAGAGTTTGAGTTTTTTTCTAAGTGCGATACTGTCTTCATCTTTACTAGCATGTTGCGAGTTAAACAATGTTTGCGGATCAAAATCACCAAACCCCAAGGTAATACTGTCACCATCAGTTAAAACTAACGAGGTTGCAAATGCGGTTTCGAGCTGCTTAGTTGGGTTTGCATAGCTGCTCGCGCAAAACACACACGTCATCATTATGCAAGCAGTTAAATACGGTATGTACTTGTTATTCATTAAAAAATCAACTCTCGCTCAAAAGTATTAAATAGCGAAGGGGGGGAATTTAGCTGTACTAGTCCCTAATTGCTATTCAGATCATACAAAAGTTCTTTCTCAGAACTAATAACAAAGGTTGTCAGAAATTTCACATACCCATATTGAATCAGAATTTTCTCATTAGAATGGCTAGGAGTTTAATCTAATGTAAATGATATGTACAAAGTGGATGTTCGTAATTAACAGTGGATTTGTTGCAATTACAATTAATCTTATAAAGAGGTCTCACTTTGAAAGTGTCATACTTTTTAACTAGTTATAATGGATTGAAACTTAAGTTTTCGACAATCATGCTATTTACTGGCTTATTATTATGTAGTCAACATAGTAAAGCCGAGCAAACTCACTGGTTTGTATCTGGGCAAATAGGTTCAGCTTCCACAGACCTTAGCACAAAAGACTTAACATCATCATTAAGTGAACAAGGGACCATTATTGATTCTGTTTCGATTAAAGACTCGGATACAGGTTACCAAGCTGCAATCGGTTATAAATTCAATTCAATTTATTCACTACAAGTCGGTTATGTAGATTTCGGTGAGAGACATTTCAGCTTTACAGGCGAAGTCACCGATTTAGACAACTTTCACACGGCCATAAAACGAATTTACCCTGAATCAGCAAAGGGGCCTCAGGTATCAATTTTAGCGTCGTGGCCAATCACCAAAATAATATCGCTGACTGGTAAGATAGGATATTTAGATTGGCACCAAGATTACCAATACCAATCAAACTCTTCACAGTTATTTAAAGCAAAACGCAGTGGTAACAGTGCCACCTTTGGAATTGAAGCGAGTTTTGATCTTTTTAAAAATATCCAGATTTTTCTAAGTTACGACCATGCAGCGCTAGATGCAAATGATGCTTCGATGATCTCAATTGGCGCAAGATATTATTTCGACTAACCCATTATCGATGTATGCGAGGGGCGTACATTTTAATTACCTCAAGGAATAGCTGAAACACGAGTAAACCATTTTAGATGAATTTACTACCAGCTTGAAATTTCTACAGGAACACGACGTCATGCTATCAACAATTATTAAATACCTATACCTCATAGCGCTTATTTCGCCTATGACTATATTGGCTATGCCGATTACAATTATCGCACCTACTGTGACCTTCACACTCGATGTTGAGCCAAGTGACAGCATTGAAACAGTTAAAGGGCTTGTTGAACAGCAGACTCAAATTGTACTGACTAGACAAATCATCACTTTTAATGGTCAAACATTAGAAAATGCTCGGTCATTGTCTGATTACAATGTGGTAAAAAACTCTATTTTGAATGTCACTAAATCGAATTTAGCCCCTAGTTTTTCCTATGAGAATCCATCGCAGCTACTAGGGAGTTTAAGCTTGGATGATTCTCTATATCCAAATATTACTTT